>QCUI01000019.1 GCA_003210775.1 Synechococcus sp. AG-679-A04 | reverse complement strand
GTGGAAAACTGCATTCAGGCGGTCTGTTTTGGTTGACGAATCACGTCGGGGACTCTTTCGCGAGTAGTGGAGAAGATCGCTTGCTGGAAAAGGTTCTGGTGGCTCGAGTCTCATTGTGAGAGTCAATGGGAATGTTTCTGGAGCTGCTTCTTGACTCAGGCCGGTATCTGTGGAGAACTGGGTGTCATCCGAAACGTTTGCATGCAGTTGGCCGATCAGTTTCAGCAGGCTCAGGCATCAGCATCAAACCAGCTGCGGGAGGTGTCACAGGCTGCTGCTTCAGCGTCTGCCGTTGCGCAGGAGGCCACTGCTTCTGGTGAGTCAACAGTGAGCTTTCAGTCCGAGCTCCCTCAGCCCCTGCAGCAGGCCATGGTTGCGTTCATTGAGCGCTGCCCGAACTGGGATCAGTACCGTCTTGTTCAGGCCGCTCTGGCCGGATTCCTGATTCAGCACGGAGTGGAGTCAAGAGACATCACCCGTCTTTATGTGGGCAATATGTTTCGCCGAGAATCCCTGACCCAGGGCGTTTGAGTCCGGCAACTTGCCATCAGCATCAAGGCGCTGAATGGAATGCTCAGCAGCAGGCCGATGAAGGCCCCCATCAGGCCAATCAGGTTGATGCCGATCAGTAGGCCAAGCAGAGCGAGAACCTTCAGGCGATTGGTCTGAACCAGTCGGCGACTGTGTTCCATCGCTGCAAGTGGACGATGCCCGTGATGGACCAGAAGCGGAAGGGCCAGGGTCTGGCTCAGGGTCCAGAGGATCAGTGCCAGGCCTCCCGCGATCAGAATCAGGGCCGAGAACACGCCGCTCTGTCTGGCAATGAGTGCTCCAATGACCCGGATCGTCTGCAATCCTCCGATCAGGATGATCCCTTCCAGGAGCACCAGCGCAGCTGTTTGTCTGAAGATCCATCGCAGTCGTTGACGTTCCTTGGCAGGCTCGTCCGGTTGCGTGGTTTGGATCGAAGGGAGGAGCTGATCGGCGAGATGTAGCAAGGCCACGAGCGGTAGAAGAGTCGTGGGAATGGTTGCAACAAAGAGGACATCGCTGATAGTTGACTGCCACAAGCCTTCCCCCTGTTGAAGATCCCTTGAGATCAAACTCAGGCCAGTAACAGTGATCAGCATGAGAGCTGTGAGGCCCACAAACCGCCAGGGAGCTTGGTTGAACCCGATCCAGGCTCTGGGAATGATGGTTGTGAGAGGGAGGCGTTCTGTCAGGCGACGCTCCCGCGCTTCACTGAATTGAGCCAAGTCGCTTGAGGAGATCCTGGGCGATTCGCTCATCCACAGGAAGAATGGACAGTCGATTGCCACGTCGAACGACGGCCAGTTCTTCCGGTTGATAGGACTGACGCAAGTCCTCAAGACTCAAGATGTCCCGAAATCTGCCTCGATAGGCCAGGCGCACGCAGTCCCAGCGTGGTTCCTCCGGTTTAGATGCAGGGTCGTGATATTTCGATGATGGATCAAATTGTGTGGGATCGACCAGTCCTGTTTCAAGCACCTCCATCAGGCCGATGATCCCAGGGGGCTTGCAATTGGAGTGATAGAAGAAGGCTTGATCGCCAACAGCCATCGTGCGCATGAAATTACGCGCCTGATAATTGCGAATACCGTCCCAGAGAGTTGTCTGCTCCTGTTCAAGATGATGAATCCCGTAAACATCGGGTTCACTTTTCATCAGCCAGTAGGCCACGCTTTTTACAGAATTTTTCCCAGACTAGGTTGATTTGCTTGCTTCGATCAGCTCACGGAAGTGATTGCCACGAGCTTCGAAATCGGAGTACTGGTCAAAGCTGGCGCATGCCGGAGACAACAGCAGGCTTGCGGCCTGTTGTTGTCGGGCCAGTTCAAGAGCATGCGGAACTGCGGCATCCAGGCCTTTGTGCGTGAATACGGCACCGGGGAAGGCAGACGCTTCGATCAGGGCACGGAGCTCGTCAGCCCCAGCGCCAAACAGCACAACGGCGCTGCTGCGCTCTTTCAGCAGCTGCAGCCAGAGCTGAGCGTCGCCTTGTTTGGTCTGACCGCCTGCGAGCAGCACCGCCGGATTGGGTACGGACTGCAAACCCACGGCAGCTGCGTCGTAGTTGGTGGCCTTGCTGTCATTGAAAACAGCAATGCCCTGAATGATTCCGAGCGATTCGAGTCGATGGGGAACCCCATCGAAGCAACGCAACGCTGATTCAATGGTTTCCGGGCGTAATCCAGCTTCGAGAGCCGCTGCAGTGACCAGAAGCATGTTTTGCTGGTTGTGCTCTCCGGGCATGGCGAGAGCATCGGAGCAGAAGAGTCTTTGCTTTCCCTCGTAGACCCAGCCGTCGTCACTCACTCTCAGTCGGGCGGTTGCGGTGTCTGAGCATTCCCGGCCTGTGCTGACCCAGCTCACCCGGTTTTGTCCCCAGCTGCTGTGAGTTCTGCTGATCTCAGGGTCATCATGATTCAGAATCGCCAGCTGGGAACGTTCCAGCAGTCCGCGCTTGATCGCTCTGTAGACGTCTAGCGATCCATGTCGCTCCAGGTGGTCAGGAGTCAGCGTCGTCCAGATACCGATGCGCGGGGCCACCTTGGTGGCCGCTTCAATCTGGTAGCTGCTCATCTCCATGACCACCCAGTCGGGAAGAGGGGTGGAGCCTTCAAGGCATCCCAGGGCCAGTTCTGCTGCGGAATACCCCACATTCCCGGCCATTGGAGCCTCCAACCCGCCATGGCTGAGCACGTGGTGGAGCAGATGGGTGACGGTGGTCTTGCCGTTGGTGCCAGTGATGCCAATCCATGGACATTCTCTCAGGCTCTCCCAGGCCAGAGCCATCTCTCCCTTCACCGGAACCCCCCGCGTTCGTAACGCTTCAAGGGTTGGATGCGTCCAGGAAATGCCAGGACTGATCACCACCTGATCGATCTGATTGAGCCAGGGCTCGAAACTGGATATCTCCAAAGGCTGTCCCAGCTGGACATCAATACCCTGCTGTCGCAGGTCCGCTGATTTTTGTCTGCAAGCATCGTTCTCAGCCTTCTCGAGAACAAGCACTTCTGATCCCAGGGCCTTGAGTAAACGGGCTGCCCCAATCCCAGAACGTCCGAGTCCGACCACGACACTCAGGGTCATGCTGTTCGTTCTCTGCTCACGAGGTAAGTGGGCGATACTGGAATCGAACCAGTGACTCCTACCGTGTCAAGGTAGTGCTCTACCTCTGAGCTAATCGCCCGCATTTTCACCCTTCAGAGAATCTGCGGTGACGGTTGATCGCTTGCCAACCGGATGCGATTGAAGTTAGCAGCTCACCGGCGCAGCATTTCCACTCTCCAACGATCGCGTTTGGTGATTTCCAGATTCAAGACTTCCACGCTGCCCCTGTCTTGAAGCTGGAGCCGGTCGCCGACTTTCAGGTCACGACTCGCCTGCCGGACCGGTTGCCAGTTGAGCCGCAGCCTTCCATCTCGGATCTGACGAATCACCTTGGAGCGGGACAGTCCGAAACCCGCTGAGGCAATGGCATCGAGGCGGCAGGATGCTTCCACGCTGGTCAATCGTTTTGGCAGTCTTTGGGCTGGCCACTGCAAGCACTCGATGCTCACCGCCTCCACGGACAGCGTCACGTCGCGCACTTGTCCGGTCAGGCCGTTGAGATGGTTTGCTGCCTCCGGTGTGCAGATGGCCTGGGCGCCACGATCACCCCGAAGCCAGAGATCGCCAAGACCATCAGCTGTCACGCCAAGATCGATCAGAGCTTGCCGCATGTCTTGAGGTTCAGCCCGGTCGAACAGGAAATTGCCCTCGAGCCTCAATCCCGAGAGTGGAGCCGATTGAGGTTGCGGTTCCTGATCGCTGCGGCTGAGCTGGAGGCGACAGCGCTCGGTGTCTGGTCTCCCACCGTCGCGGACCACTCGTAGTTCAGTCAGTGCCTCGAGGCGGCGTGAGTCTTCCAGTTCAGGGCCGCTCAGAAAGGTGCTCCAGCTGGGTTGCCAGGTGCGCAGCACCTCTTCCGCCTGCAGGATCAGGCGATGCATCGCTTCCGGTTCAGCGAGCCCTTCGATCAGCAACCCACGGGGAAGACTCACAGTTCACTCAGGCGAACCACCTGCTGAGGACGAACTTTCTGAACCAGTTGCCAGGGCACTTCAAGACCTGCTTGGGTTTCCAGCAACAGCAACCAAAACTGCTCGTTGTGCCTGTTGCGCAAGATGCGGACCCCATCTTCGTTTTCTGAGGGAACGCTTGCTGCCGCGGCGTAGCTCCCCATTAATCCAGACCCCAGTCCGAGCAGACCGCCGATGAGAGCTTCCCCGACAGCACCGAAGCGCGCAAAGGTGTCGAGCGTGGTGATCTGGGTGAAGGTCAACCCTGCCATGAAGCCGAAGGGCATCAGCCAGCGAGACATGGAACGCTGGCGGCGGCTGCGGGCCATGTTCGGATTGAGCAGATCGACGCTGTCGATCGGCTGCGCCTTGAGGCGACCACTTTCAGCAGCTCCCTCCTGCTCAGGAGCCACCAACACGACGCGCACGAGCGGTGTGCCGGAATCCTCAAGGTTCTGGACCAGAGTCTCGGCGGCGGCGCGTTCTTGGAGCACCAGGACGCAGGCGGGCATAAGTGGATCGGTGCGGACTGCCATTCTCCATGGAAGTCCAGAACTTCAGCGGCAACCTTGGGTTCGAAGCAGGTCAATCTCCCTGCTTATCAGCGATGTTCGGACCGATCTCTAAACTTCTGAACGGCTTTCTCTCCGCCGCTGGATGACCAAAGTTCTCGTTTCAGACCCCATTGATCAGGCTGGGATCGACATCCTTGGGCAGGTGGCCCAGGTGGACGAGCGGACTGGCCTGTCTCAGGAGGAGCTCAAATCGATCATCGGTGACTATGACGCTCTGATGATCCGTTCGGGCACGCAGGTCACTGCCGATGTGATCGAGGCTGCGGATCGATTGCGCATCATCGGTCGGGCTGGAGTGGGGGTCGACAACGTTGACGTTCCTGCCGCCACTCAGAGAGGTGTGCTGGTTGTGAACTCGCCTGAGGGCAACACGATCGCTGCTGCCGAGCATGCGCTGGCTTTGTTGTTGTCTTTGTCCCGCCACGTGCCTCAGGCGCACGCATCCATGCGAGCCGGTGCCTGGGATCGCAAGAAATATGTGGGCAATGAGCTCTATAAAAAAGTGCTCGGGGTTGTGGGTCTGGGCAAGATCGGTTCACACGTGGCCAAGGTCGCCAAAGCGATGGGCATGGAGGTGATCGCGTTCGATCCCTTCATCTCGGCTGACCGGGCTCAGCAGATGCAGGTCCGACTCACGACCCTGGAGGATTTGTTCCGTCAGGCCGACTACATCACGTTACATATTCCCAGAACGCCTGACACCGAGAACCTTGTTAATGCGGAGCTTCTCCGCTCGATGAAATCGACAGCCAGGATCGTGAATTGCGCTCGTGGGGGGATCGTCGATGAGGCTGCCATCGCTCAAGCCATCGATAACGGAGTGATTGCCGGTGCTGGGCTGGATGTGTTCGCCTCTGAACCTCTGAACCAAGACTCACCACTGCGTGCAGTTGAGCGCGGGCTGGTGCTGACGCCCCACCTCGGAGCATCCACCGAGGAAGCTCAGGAAAATGTGGCCACCGATGTGGCTGAGCAGATCCGCGATGTTCTGCTTGGGCTCCCAGCTCGCAGTGCCGTCAATATTCCAGGCCTCAGCGCCGAGATCATGGAGCGTCTGAAACCCCACCTGCAGCTCGCCGAAACCCTCGGCCTGTTGGTGAGTCAGCTGAGCGGTGGCCAGGTGCAGGAACTGGAAGTGCGTCTTCAGGGTGAGTTCGCTAATCATCCCTCCCAGCCCCTCGTGGTGGCAGCTCTTAAGGGACTGCTGACCAGCGCCCTTGGAGAACGCATCAATTACGTCAACGCTTCTCTCGAGGCCAAGGGGCGCGGAATACACGTGTTGGAGGTCAAGGACGATGCCAGCCGTGACTTCGCGGGGGGATCTTTGCAGCTCACCAGCCGCGGTGGCCAGGGTGGTCACAGTGTGACTGGTGCGGTCTTCGCGGATGGTGAACTGCGTGTCACCACCATCGACGAATTCCCGGTGAATGTGCCACCGAGTCGGCACATGTTGTTCACTCGTCATCGGGATATGCCGGGAATCATCGGCCATCTCGGTTCTCTTCTGGGCGAGCACAACGTGAACATCGCCTCGATGCAGGTGGGCCGCAGGATTGTGCGAGGAGATGCCGTGATGGTGCTCAGTATTGATGACCCGATTCCGCCTGCGCTTTTGGCCACCATCAACGGCATCAACGGGATTCAGGAAGCCCATCCGGTCACGCTGTGATGTGGTGGCGCTTGTCTCTGCCAGTTCAGACTGAGCTGGAAGAGTCGCTTCTCTGGAAGCTGAACGTCCTCGGTCTGCACCGGCTGGCTGTTCAACATGCACCTGAGACGCCCGATCAGCGCATTCTTCTGGCTTGGTTGCCGGCCCATGAATGGCCTGAGGAGCAGCGATCTGAGCTGTTCAGCAGTCTCACCCCCCTTGCTGAGACCTTCGGCCTCGCTCTGGCTCAGCCGGTTTGGGATGAACTGGCCGATGAAGACTGGAGCCTCAGCTGGAAAAAGCACTGGCAGCCAGACCCTGTCGGGGAAAGGCTGCTCATCCTGCCGGCCTGGCTTGATGTGCCTGACGAGCATGCGCACAGGCTTGTCCTGAAAATGGATCCAGGCAGTGCCTTTGGAACCGGCAGTCATCCCACCACTCGTTTGTGTCTCGAAGCACTCGAGCAACATCCCCCCTGCGGCATGAGGGTCGCGGATCTGGGTTGCGGAAGTGGAGTCCTCGGACTTGCGGCCCTCGGGCTTGGTGCTCGTCAGGTGCTGTCTGTTGACACCGATTCCCTAGCTGTCCGGGCAACGACCGATAACGCGGTTCTCAATGACCTTTCCATGGATGCGCTCAAGGTCTCCAAGGGGTCGGTGGAGGCGCTGGCGAAGCTGCTTGAGGAGCAGCCTGCAGATCTGCTTCTGTGCAACATCCTGGCTCCTGTGATCGAGGCCCTAGCGCCTCACTTTCAATCAGTTCTTCGCTCTGGGGGGCGGGGGCTGCTCAGTGGCCTGCTGGTGGAACAGTCGCCCAGACTCACGGAAGTGCTGGGGAGCCTGGGGTGGATGGTTGAGCCGCTTGCCGAGCAAGGTCGATGGGGCTTGCTCGAGATTCGACGCTAGCCTTGATAAGCGAGCCTTATAAATGATTCTGTTTTGATTGGCCTTGCACCGAAACAGCCGTTAAAGCGTGTGCCTTGACGCCTAAACGTTGTAGAAATGATCCGTCCGGCAGGCTCGTTTGTTACGCGCCTCTGCAAATTCACTCCATTCATGGCTTCTTATAAGGTCACCCTGGTCTCCGAAAGCGAGGGTCTCAACAAGACCATCGAGGTTCCCGACGATCAGTACATCCTCGATGCCGCTGAAGAGCAAGGCATTGACCTGCCTTATTCCTGCCGTGCGGGTGCCTGCTCCACTTGCGCCGGCAAGATCACCACTGGAACTGTTGATCAGTCTGACCAGAGCTTCCTTGACGACGATCAGATCGAAGCCGGATTCGTGCTGACCTGCGTGGCCTATCCCACCTCCGACTGCACGATTAAGACCCATGCCGAGGAAGAGCTCTACTGAGCATCTAGATTTTTGATCCGAAGCCCTGCCGACAGGGTCATTTGCCACCTCTCCACGGGGGTGGCTTTTTGCTGTCAGTGTGGTGCCAGATGGCTCTTTTGCCGATGACCGTCGTTCCCGCTGCACCGCTCAGGCCTGAAGTGGAACGGTTGCTTGATCATGGATCGGTGCATACCAGTCCTGGAGGCCAGTACAGCTTTCGGGTGGTTGGACCCTGTTGCCGCCTCTACGACCGCGAAGAGCTCCCCTGGCCCTGTTGCCGGCTGGCCTGGCGCAGCAAGGAGCCGAGCTGGCGACGTGTGGGCCGTCGCTTTGTCGCTGATCTCGGGTCGCGTCGTTGCCCGTCCTACTCGGTGGAACTGCTTCAACCTGGATCCAGGCCCACTATCACAGTGCTCACTCTCTTCCCCATGCGCTTTACGGCTGAGATGCAGGAGTGGTGGTATAGCCGTCGTCCTAGATCCCTCGATCCAAGCAATCTTTCGCCTTGAGGGTTAATCAGAAATAAATCTTGCCGCCGCCCCATTCCTGGCCAAGAACCTTCGGAGCTACGAGAATGTAGGCCGACATCAGCTCCAGATCTTCGTCGGTGAGATCGCGCATCGCTGGATACAGATCACGGCTGCGCATGCTGGGGTGAAGATCAGCAATGCTGTATTCGCCGTCGTAGGAGGTTGGATCCTGCATGTAATCCACCAGCGAGGCGATGTTGTCGCGTGATGGAGTAGCCAGAGCCAGGGTCTCCGGATCGAGGCCGACGTTCTGGTTGGTCTTGGTGATGCCGCCGGCATGGCATGTGCCGCAGCTTGTGTTGAACACTTTGCGTCCCGCCTTGACCTGCTGTTCGCTGAAGGTCACCGCGGTGCCTTCAGGGTCGGAAGGCACGGTCAGTATCTCGGCATCCCACTGGGCGGCCTGAGCGGGGGCGCTGATCCACAAGACTGCCAGTACCGGCAGAACGATCAGCAGTCGGCTCAGCGACTGTCGCAGGTTGGAGAGAAGAGGAACCATGAAGGATGCCAGAGACTGATGGATACAGTGCACCAAGCTCTTTTATCACGCTGCAGTATCAAAGTGACGCTGTTCAGGCACCACCGATCACGAACTGTTGCAGCATCCAGTCCGTTAAGCAGCGGTCACATCGAGGCAGAGGAAGTCTTTCGCCAGGATTGTGTTCGGGAAAATCGCTCTAGCTTCTGCCAGCAGATCGTCTGCTGTGACTGCATTCCCAGGCGCATAGCGGGGGCTGAGATGAGTGAGGACAAGTCGGCCGACACCTGCTTCAGCCGCGGTCTGGGCCGCCATCGTGCTGGTGGAGTGCTGACGCTGGAAGGCCATGTCGGCCTCGGCGTGGGAAAAGGTGGATTCGTGAATGAGCAGATCTGCGCCCTTCGCCAGGTTCACGGCTGCTTCGCAGAACACGGTGTCCGTGCAGTAGACGAGGCTTGCCCCGGCACGTTCCGGTCCGCATAGCGTTCTGCCGTCGATTCGACGTCCATCCTCCAGTGTGACTGTTTCCCCACGCTTGAGGGAGGCATAAACAGGTCCGGGGGGGATCGCCAACTGCTGGGCTTTTTTGATGTTGAAGCGACCCGGCTTCGGCTTTTCCTCAACGCGATAGGCATAGGCAGGAACGCGATGGTTCAGAGGTGTGGCCCGCACGGTGAGATCTGTGTCTTCAAAAACGATCCGATCCGCTTCAGCGGCACGACGGACCTGGTGCACTTCGAGGGGATAGCCGATCCGGGTTGAGCTGGTTCGTAGTACTCCTTCTAGATAGCTCTCGAGTGGATCGGGTCCATACAGATCCACTCCACCACTGCTCCCGCTCAGACCCAGACTGGCCAGCAGGCCTGGAAGACCGAAAACGTGGTCACCGTGCATATGCGTGATGAAGATCCTGCGCAGTTGCGACAGCCTCAGATCACTGCGTAGGAACTGATGCTGGGTCCCTTCTCCACAATCGAACAACCACAGTTCTGAACGCTGAGCCAGTCGCACGGCTACTGCTGAGACGTTGCGGGCTCGGGTTGGGACTCCAGAACTGGTGCCGAGAAAGGTGACCTGCACGGCATGGGGGGCTCAATGGTCAATCTGCCATGAAGGCCTGGCTGCAGTCCGCTGGGCGGGGCACACTAAGTAGCCATTGGCCTCCTGAGTGTTTCTGCACGTCTCTATCGGTCGGGCTGCTACTGGAGCAGCTCTGATGCTGCCTGTGGCAGTCGTTGCTTTGGCCGCTGATGCCAGGACTGCGGTCACCGCCCAGGAGCCACAGATGCGTGTTCTGGTGGCCGAAGGTTCGGAGCTGATCCTGCGCGCCGATGGTGATCAGCCACTCCTGGTGCATGGTCTCGCCAGCAATGAACGCCGCTTTCAGCGTCTGCAGGTCCGCTTACGGGACAATCGCCTGACGCTCGCGGATGGCCGCGCAGATGGCCACGCCTCGCTTCGGATCAGCACGACTGACCCCCGGGGTATCTGGCTCGGGCGCCGCCGTTATCGCGGTGACCTGCTGCTGGTGGTTCGCAGCGGCAGGATTCGGGCGATCAATCAGCTGGGCATTGAGACTTACCTCCCCAGTGTTGTGGGCAGCGAGATGCCTGCAAAGTGGCCGCTGGCAGCCCTGCAGGCCCAAGCTGTGGCTGCCCGGACCTACGCCCTCCGCCAACGGGGACGCAAAGCGGATTTTGATGTGAAGGCCACGGTAAGCAGCCAGGTTTACAAGGGAATTGAATCTGAAACGCCAAGAACCCGGGAAGCAGTTGCCACGACGCGCTCGCTGGTTCTGGTGCATGGCGGCCGTTTGATCAACGCTGTTTTTCACAGCAGTTCAGGAGGGTCCACCGAGCCCAGTGGAGAGGTCTGGCAGACCCAGCTTCCGTATCTCGTGAGCGTTGAAGATCATGACCAGCACAGTCCTGTGCATCGCTGGAACCAGCGTTTCGAGGTCGGTGATCTGCAACGTCGCTTTGAGGAGACCGGTGGAGTGGAGCGGTTAAGTGTGCTCAGCACCAGTTCCACCGGCAGGGTGCGTTCAGCGCGGATTCAAGGCCCGCTTGGAACACTGGTGCTCACAGGTCGTCAACTGCGTCAGCGTCTGGGATTGAAAAGCACAATGGTGAGCTTTTCCCTGCTGCAGGCGGATTCAGGAGATGCAGTCGAGTCCGTTGAGCCTGCAGATCATGGTTCGAAATCACCGCCGCAGCTGATCGGACTCTGGAGGGATTCAGCCAGCGGTCTCAGCGGTGCTGCTGATCCGCCTCCAGCCGGTCGTGCCGTCGAAGCTGCTCCCTTGCCCCCACTCCCACCACCACTCAGCGTGCGCTCGAACGCATCGATTCGCGGTGCAAGACCTCACAGAACATCCAGCGGTTCGATTGTGCTGGAAGCAGAAGGCCAGGGCTATGGCCACGGTGTGGGCATGAGCCAATGGGGAGCCCATGGTCTGGCCAGCAAGGGCGCCGATTTTCGTGAAATTCTCCATCACTACTACCGCGGGGCAACGATCAGGCCGTACCGACCGGCAGATGACCCATCAGTGGCATTCAACACCGGTTCGGAGCCAGCCTTGATGGGTTGAACTGCCGCGATCGTTGCGTGCCCCAGTTTCTGTCCAGATTTGCAGTGCAGCGTCGCCCGGAGCCGCACGCGCTCATGGAGGCGATCGTTGATCACGTGGCGACCCATCTCGCCACGGCCCTTGACCAGGAGCGCTTCAAACCGCTGGGAATGGCTACAGGAAGGACAATGGAACCCTTCTATGCGGCTCTGATTCAGCGTCTGGCGACATGGCCGGCGCCGCAGTTTGAGCAGTTGAAGCGCTGCTGGCTGAGTTTCAACCTTGATGAATACGTGGGTCTGCCGCCAGAAGACAGCCGCAGCTTCGCCGCTTACATGCATGCCCAGCTGGGTTGTCATCTCGATCTCTCTCCCTGCCAGTTGCAGCTGCCTGATGGAACGGCCAAGGATCCTGCCGAGGAGGCTCGACGCTATGGATCTGCGCTGCGCAAAGCAGGAGGTATCGGTCTTCAGCTGCTTGGACTCGGTGGCAACGGACACGTTGGTTTCAACGAGCCTCCCTCACCACGCGGCAGTTGCTGCCGCGTGGTGACATTGGAGCAAGCCACGCGGATTCAGAATGCCAGTGCTTTCGGGGGAAACTCTGAAGAGGTGCCTGAGCAGGCCATCACTCTTGGTCTTGATGAGATCCTTGCTGCCGATGAGATCCATCTGATCGTGACTGGAGCCGCCAAGGCAGAGATTTTGCGGACAGCGTTGCTCGACCCCTGCAGTGCCGAGGTCCCTGCCAGCTGGCTGCAGCGCCACTCAAGCGTGCATCTGTGGGTGGATGATGCCGCCTGTGCCTACCTTCCGATGTTGTCTTGAAAGGTTGGCAGTTCTGGATTGATCGTGGCGGTACGTTCACCGATCTGGTGGCCCGTAACCCTGCAGGCCAGCTGTTGGTGCGCAAGGTGCTTTCGGAGCAGCCGGATGTTCCTGGGGATCCAGCTGTTGCTGCCATGGGCGAGTTGATGGGGCTCACTCCGGATCAGCGGATTGATCCCGGATTGATCGAGGAACTGCGTCTGGGCACCACCGTTGCCACTAATGCACTGCTTGAGGGAGCAGGTGAGCCTGTGCTGCTTGTGACCAATTGCGGCCTAGCCGATCTGTTGGTGATCGGTGATCAGCACCGTCAAGATCTTTTTGCGCTGGCCATTCCCGAGCCCCCTTCACTGCTGGCTGCCATCGAAGAGGTTCCCTGTCGCCTGGATGCGGATGGCAGGGAGTTGGAAGCACTACGGCTCGAGGACGGCTTCGTGCAGAGGCTTGTCCGACATCACAAGGCCGGCATCCGCTGTTGCGCCATCGCTCTGATGCATGCCTGGCGTGATCCCATTCATGAACAGGCTCTGGCGAAGCTGGTCCGAATTGCGGGGTTCAGGACGGTGGTCTGTTCTCATGAGGTCAGTCCACTGCCGCGCCTGGTTCCCAGAGGACAGACCACGGTAGTTGAGGCCGCCATTAGACCTGTGCTGTCCGCCTACTTGACTCAGGTTCAAGCCGCTTTGGGGGATCAGACCCGATTGCGGGTGATGACGTCCAGTGGGGCTCTGCAGCATCCCAGTTCGCTCCTCGCCAAGGACACAATCCTGTCGGGTCCAGCGGGCGGCATGGTCGGAGCTGTTTCCGCCGCTCAACAAGCTGGTCTCGGGGCTTCGGCTCTGGTGGGTGTGGATATGGGGGGCACGAGCACGGATGTCTTTTGCCTGCCATCGGGCGCTGCCGACCGGGAGTGGGAACGCAGTGCTGAAACGGAGATTGCAGGGTTTCAGCTCACAGCGTCGCGGCTACCGATCCACACCGTGGCGGCAGGAGGGGGTTCGATTGTTAATGCTGATGGCGGTCGCCTGACAGTGGGTCCACGCTCGGCTGGTGCTGATCCAGGCCCAGCCTGCTATCGCCGCGGCGGGCCTCTGACCATCACGGATGCCCATCTGCTGCTCGGTCGACTGCAGGTGGGTGCCTTCCCTGCAGTGTTCGGGCCGGCCCGCGATCAGCCTCCTGATCTTCAGGCGACCCGTGAGCAGTTCCAGGCGCTTGCGTCTGGATTGGGTCAACAACCCGAGCAGCTGGCCGAAGGTGCTCTTGACCTCGCTGTCGAGGTGATGGCAGGAGCGATCCGGCATGTCTCTCTGTTTCGCGGGCATGACATCCGTGGAGGTGCGCTGATTGCCTACGGCGGTGCTGCAGGGCAGCTGGCTTGTCGGTTGGCCGAATCTCTGGGGCTTAGTCAGGTGCTGATGCATCCCCTGGCAGGTGTGCTCTCGGCCTATGGGCTGGGGCAGGCCCGTCAGCGTCAGCTGCATCAGCGTTCCATTCGCCGTCCTCTGGATGCTGCTTTGCTCACTCAGCTGCCGGCCATGGTCAGATCTGATCTGAACACGGCGATCTTGGAGCTGCAGAAGCTCACGGCTAGTTCCTCGGCAGCACCGGAGCATCAGATCAGGATTGAGCTGCGCGATGCCTCTGCGGAACAAGGGCTGATGCTCTCCCTGTCATCAGGTGTTGAAGACCTGGATCAGCATCAGCTTGAAACCTTGTTTGACCAGGCGCATCAACGTCGGTTCGGCTATGCGCCGCCGCGCACGGCTCCTCTGATCGCCGAACGCCTCGAGGTGGAGGTGCTGGATGCGATGGCGGAGAGCTCCCGCCAATCAACTCCTGAAGGTCATGGAGCCGCAGCTACTCCATCTGCCATAGCTCTGCGTGCTCGCGTTCATTGGAGAGAGCAGGGCTGGTGTGAGGTGCCTGTGCTGGACCGCTGGCAGTTGCAGCACGATCAGCATCTGGCCGGGCCTGCACTCATCCTGGACCCCACAGCGGCCATCGTTCTGGAGCCAGGTTGGACGGCCCGGCTGCTGGTTGACGGCAGTGTGCTGCTCAAGGCTTCATCGAGTGCTGACGCTCAACGGTCCTCTGCCGGGGCGGATGCCAGTGGAGTGAGTTCCGACCAGTACTTGGACCCCGATCCTGTTGATCTGAGCCTCTTCCATCACCGTTTCATGCAAATTGCTGAGCGCATGGGAGAGCGGCTGCGTCAGACCAGTCGTTCCGTGAATATGCGGGAGCGGTTGGATTTCTCCTGTGCGCTGTTTGATGCACAGGGAGCGCTTGTGGCCAACGCTCCTCATATTCCTGTGCACCTGGGTTCGATGGGTGATGCGGTTGAGGATCTTCTGGGCCAGATCCGCCGAGGGGAGAGGCCCCCGTTGGCGGCAGGAGACACCGTGATCAGCAACGATCCATTCCACGGTGGTACCCACTTGCCCGATATCACCGCGATTACGCCCTGTTTCATGGAGGGAGACCCCGATCCCTTCGCCTTTGTGGCCTGTCGCGGGCACCACGCGGATGTAGGCGGGCTGACGCCAGGTTCGATGCCTCCTTTCAGCTCCAGCATTAAGGAGGAAGGTCTGCTGGTGCGCAATCACTGGTTGACTGCCGGGGGAACGCCGGATCGCACGGGCTGGAATCAGTGTTTGCAGGGGCTCAGCGCACCTCCCAGGGACCCCGAACTGCTCTGGGCAGATCTTCAGGCACAGGCGGCGGCCAATCGTCTGGGGACTGAACTCGTCGATCAGCTGTTGCAGCTTGAGGGCCACCAGCGTGTTCGGCGCTATCTGCAGCATGTTCAGGACCATGCCGCGCAAACCGTTCAGAGGCTGATCGGCCGCTTTGAGGACAGGGCCTTCGAGGTTGAGCTCGACAACGGTGCAAAGCTCAAGCTGGCCTTGACGGTCGATCGCAAACGGCAACAGGCCTTGCTCGATTTCAGTGGGACAAGTCCCCAGGGCACCCACAACTTCCATGCTCCACTGGCGGTGACCAAGGCTGCTGTTCTTTATGTAATCCGTTGTCTGGTTGAGGAGCCGATTCCCCTGAATGCAGGATGTTTTCGGCCATTGACCTTGATCGTCCCGGAGGACTCCCTGCTGAACCCAAGTGCACCGGCTGCAGTCGTGGGCGGCAATGTGGAAACCTCGCAGGCTCTCTGCAATCTGCTGTTTGCGTCGCTCGGGGTGATGGCCGCGGCCCAGGGCACGATGAACAACCTCACCTTTGGTGACGGGCGCAGGCAGTATTACGAGACCATCGCCGGCGGTGGAGGAGCAGGCAAAGGCTTCGCTGGATCAAGCGGTGTGCAGACGCATATGACCAACTCCAGGCTCACTGACCCGGAGATTCTCGAGCAGAGATTTCCAGTGAGGCTGGAACGTTTCGGCTTCCGTCGAGGCAGCGGTGGAGTTGGTCGCTGGCGTGGAGGAGATGGTTTGGTAGGGGAGTTCCGTTTTCTGGAGCCGATGACTGCAGCGCTGTTGTCTGGTTCCAGGACCGTCGCCCCTTTCGGCCTGGCAGGTGGAGAATCGGGCCAAACGGGAACGGCTCTGTTCACCCGAGCCGATGGAACGGTGCAGGAGCTGGATGGTTGCGTCCAGCTTCAGGTCAATGCCGGCGATCGACTATTGATCGCCACTCCCGGTGGCGGTGGCTTTGATCCGTTCACAGACTGAGATCATCCCTCAGTTCGAGATTCGCACTAACACTGCAGATGTCGTCGAGTTCCTCCAGGGCCTCCAGCAACTTCAGGCACTGTCGGGTGATGTCTTCGTTGTCCGGTCTCACCTGGGTGAGAGGGTGCCAGCAGTGTGCCCATTCCGACACCCTCCATCCTTGATCGCGCAGCCCGTTTTGCAGGGATTCGAGCGCTTCGAAGGGACCATGGACAAGGGCCTCTTCGCTGCTTCTGAGCTCATAACCATCGGCCTCCAGATTGAGCAGGCATTCCAGCAGTGCCTCTTCATTGATTGCCGGGTTCTGGAGGCTCACTTCACTTCGATGCTGGAAGAGATAGCTCACGCAGCCGCTTTCACCGAGGTTGCCGCCGTGTTTGTTGAAGGCCAGACGCACAGCGGCTGCGGTGCGGTTGCGGTTGTCGCTCAGTGCCTCCACCAGCACAGCCACTCCGCCGGGGCCATAACCCTCGTAGCGGATTGATTCAAGCTGTTCCGTGTCACCAGCCTTGCCGGAGCCTTTCGCGATGGCTCGTTCGATGTTGCTCGCTGGTACGCCAGCGGCTTTGGCTTTGACGATCGCCGTGCGCAGCTGGAAATTGCCATCAGGGTCACCGCCCTGGCGTGCGGCCACGGTGATTTCGCGCCCGATCCTGGTGAACACAGCACCACGCTTTGCATCCACCACCGCTTTGGTGCGTTTGATCTGGGACCATTTGCTGTGGCCTGCCATCGGATGCTTCGGCGTCCGTCTGCTTCAAAGCAAATTACTGAGGTCGCAGCATCAGCCCCGAGCTTCAAACACTACCTTCGGTTTCACACCACCCTCTGCATCAGGCACACCGAGTCCGAGCATGCGACCACCCTCGCTGAGAACGACTACAGCATCAGCCGAAACACTGATTCCTGGGGTGATCCTGCGCCCACAGCTCCAGTCCAGCTGTTCGCTGGCAGTGAGCAGGCGCTTAGGCAGATGAGGCAGGGCCAACTCGGGTTGAAGCAAGCTCATTTCGCCTTGTCCGACCACGTCCGGAGCCTCAGGCAAAGACACCGCTTGGTGGTCATGGAAGCCGAGGGCCTGGGTCCGCCTGAGGCTGGCTAGACAACCTCCGCATCCAAGTGCTGCACCCAGATCTCTTGCCAGTGAACGGATGTAGGTTCCTGCTGAGCAGTGCACTTCCACGCTCAACTGAGCTTGAGCAGCATCCCACCCCAGGAGATGCAGTTGATGAATGGTCACCGGCCGTGCTGCAAGCTCCATCAGCTCGCCGCGACGGGCTCTGGCATACGCCCGCTCACCATCCACGTGCACCGCTGAGACCTGAGGGGGCTGTTGGCTAATCGCGCCGCGGAACCCACTGAGTGCCTGCTCCAGTGTTTCTGAGCCCAGGTCGGGGACGGATTGTCTGGACAGTTCCTCACCTTGCAGGTCGTCGGTGTTGGTGCTGATTCCAAGTTGGATCAAGCCTCGATAGGTTTTCTCACCAGGGAGGTAGGGCAACAGTCTTGTCGCCTGTCCCACGGCGATCGGCAGCACGCCTGTCACCGCTGGATCCAGAGTGCCGCCATGGCCAACCCTGCGGATGCCAAGCAGACGCCTGATGCGTGCGACGCAGGCGTGGGAGGTGAGCCCAGCCGGCTTGTCAATGACGGCGAAGCCGATAGGCGCAGTCAAGGTGCAAGCCATGTCCAGCTGTTGACTGTGGCACCTTGCCTTTGGCACCAGTGGGTTCGCACGTAGGTTTGCTCGATCACGTCCTGATGCTCCATGCAGCCGCTCAATGCCTCCGCTGGTGTGGACATTCAGGAATTTCTCGACAGCGGCTTCTCTGTGAAGGAGCATCTGGCGTCTTACCTGTCGCTCTCAGCGGCGGAAGTCGCCGATCGACTGCCCAAGAGCACGGAGGATCTGGCCGCGATGCATCCGGGCGCTTTCGACCCCGAGCGAGCTGCTGATTTCTATGAAGACACTGTTGGAACGGGCCACTTGTTTGAATTGGCGGCCTGGCACCTCAGCAGTTCCGACTACATCGCCGACACTCTGCGGCTTCAACAGCAATTTGCGCATGGCGACGTGCTCGATTTCGGAGGCGGTATCGGAACGCATGCTCTCGCTGCAGCGGGCCTGGAGAACGTGCGGCATGTCTGGTTTGTGGATCTCAATCCTCAGAACCGTGCATTTGTGCAGGATCGTGCGGTCCGCCTGGGACTCGAGGACCGTGTGAGCGTCCACCGCGATCTCGACAGCCTTCCGGGTCGCTGTTTTGACACGGTGGTGTGCCTTGATGTGCTGGAGCACCTTCCCGATCCCTCGGCGCAACTGATGGAGTTTCACCGCCGCCTCTCGCCCGGCGGTCGGGCTCTACTCAACTGGTATTTCTTTAAAGGACATGACGGCGAGTACCCCTTTCACTTCGATGACCCTCAGTTGGTGGAAGACTTTTTTCACTGCCTTCAGAGTCGTTTTCTCGAGCTGTTTCATCCATTGCTGATCACAACAAGGG
Organism: Synechococcus sp. AG-679-A04; assembly: GCA_003210775.1. Classification (GTDB taxonomy): domain Bacteria; phylum Cyanobacteriota; class Cyanobacteriia; order PCC-6307; family Cyanobiaceae; genus Synechococcus_C. Next base: position 15,401 of record QCUI01000019.1, on the reverse strand, counting down.
TCTACCGTCCGCTGGAGAACCTCTAGACGGATCGATTGATGGCAGAGATCGCCACACAGGGGCGCTTGTTGATTCGCTTAATCGTGATCAAGAAGCTGCTGCTGGCAGGGGTTTTGTTGGCGATCAGTCTGGCCGCCGTCTTTGGGGATGTTCATTACGCCGAACTCTCGGATTTCGCTGAAACTTGGGGGAACGGGGACCGTCAATTCCTCTCTTCGCTGGCAGTCAAAGGAACTCTGCTGGGCCCAACCCGTCTGATGCGTCTGGCCTTTGTTTCTGGCCTCTATGCCGCTTTGATCCTTGTGGCGGCTTGGGCTACTTGGGTTGGTCGCCGCTGGGGCGAGTGGTTACTTATTGGGGTCCTCGGCCTCGCTCTGCCTCTGGAACTCGCCGATGCTCTTCATGAACAAAGCCCCAGAACATGGCTTGTTCTGGGGCTCACCGTGGTTGGTCTTGTCTTGACGACCCGTCTGGCGCTGAGCTCGGAGCGGCGCCATTGACGGGAGAGGTCGTGCTGCTCAGACAGCAGCCGTGATGTTGATGCGCTTGCGGTTGCGCAGTCCGCGGCGGATCGTCTCGAACTTCACCACGCCATCGGTCAGGGCAAAAAGAGTGTCGTCTTTGCCATGACCAACGTTGACTCCGGGCAGAACGGAAGTGCCGCGCTGCCGGATCAGGATGGAGCCGGCGGTAACGGATTCTCCGCCGTAAGCCTTCACTCCGAGACGTTTGGAATTGGAATCGCGGCCGTTACGAGTTGAACCTGTGCCTTTCTTATGAGCCATGGGGAGGACTGGAAGAGGAGAGAGAACGTTGGTTGAGGTTGATCCGGGTGATCAGTTGATGGCTTTGCCACTGACGGAAATCGACTGAACCATGACTCTGGTCAGCTCCTGACGATGACCATTCTTGCGACGGGTCTTCTTTTTTGGGCGCATTTTGTAAACGATCACCTTGGGGCCGCGGCGGTGCGCCATCACCTTCAGCTCAACACTGGCGTCCTTCACATAGGGCTTGCCAAGTGTTGTGCCCTTGGAATCCTTCACCAGGAGAACGTTGTCGAGAGTGACCGTGGCGTCGACCTCAGCATTCAGCCGGTCGAGATCGTAGTAACGATTGGCCTGCAGCCAGAACTGCTGGCCGGACGCCTCGACGATTGCGTAGGTGCCCGTTTCAGGAGCTGCAGAAGCTGTAGAGCTGGTTTCGGCCATGTGCTGAGGGACGCGGTCAGGCTCGGACAAGCCGATTTAGCCTGAGCCGCAATCGAAAGACAAACAAAGATCTTCGGTCTTCTTAGTCCCTTTCGTCAAGATTCAGCTCAACCCCTGTCGCAGTGGATGGCTCGTCCGGCACTCACGATCGCTTTGCTGCTCAAGACGAGAGATCTCGTAGAGATTTGCTGCCAATGGCTTCCGGTGAATCGCTACTCACCCGTTGATCTCGGTTCCGTCGAGTCAGGCCAGGGTGTTGTTGAACTGCTCTGCCGCCAGCGGGAAGCGGTGGATGCCGTCGTCATTGAGCAGTGTCTGCTGGATGACAAGACCCGTGAAGCCCTCGGTAGTGAGGGGTTGTTGTTCCCCGCCGTGGTGGTGGGTGAGTTGATGGGTCGCGTGGATTACCACCCTGAAGAGGTTCATCTGCCTGGTGATCAGCTGGAGCAGCTGGGTTACAACGTTGATGCCTCGATTTCACGCTTCCTGCGTCAGGGGCAGAAGGATTCCAGGCCAGACGAAGCTGCTGAACAAAACGCCATGCCTGCGATGGAGGGCAGTGCCTGGAAGTTGTCCAGTCGTCTGCAAGAACGTCTCGGCTATCTGGGCGTCTTTTACAAGCGAGACCCCTCGCGCTTTCTCGCCAACTTGCCTCCTGATGAGCAGCGGGACCTCGTTCAGTCGCTTCAGCGCACCTACCGGGATCTGTTGCTCAGTTACTTCAGGGATCCGGCTGCGGCCAACCAGGCACTGGAGAGTTTCGTGAACACAGCCTTCTTCGGTGATCTGCCGATTACCCGAGCTGTGGAGATCCACATGAATCTCATTGACGACTTCTGGAAGCAGCTCAGACTTGAAGGGCATAAAAACGATTTTCTTCAGGACTATCGCCTCGCTCTGCTTGATGTCATGGCTCACCTCTGCGAGATGTATCGACGCTCGATCCCTCCCGAGGTCTCTATGACACCCGCGGCCGGCGAACGTCGCGTTCTCACCGATCCGGAGGTGGCCCAATGAGCCCACGCAAGACTTACATCCTCAAGCTCTACGTGGCCGGCAACACGCCGAACTCGATGAGGGCACTCAAGACTCTGCGCAACATCCTTGAGACTGAATTCAAAGGTGTCTACGCCCTGAAAGTGATTGATGTACTCAAAAATCCGCAACTGGCGGAGGAAGACAAGATTCTCGCCACCCCAACTCTGTCGAAGATCCTCCCCCCTCCGGTACGTCGGATTATCGGCGATCTGTCCGACCGTGAGCGGGTGCTGATTGGTTTGGACCTTCTCTACGACGAACTCACCGACAACAACCTCACTTCATCGTTGATGGATGCGTTGAAAGAGTCGGAGACAGACGAATCAGATTCTTAAGCCTGCCCGTGTACCAGCAGGTGGTGACTTGTTTTTTCCTTAACTTGCAGCCATAAGAGCGTCGTTATGCAGATCTCCAGCTCCAGTGGTTCTCCACAGATGCAGGTTCAGAAGCTTCCGACAGGGATCGAGGGTTTTGATGATGTGTGTCACGGCGGCCTTCCCATCGGCCGCAGCACGCTGATCAGCGGCACCTCCGGAACTGGCAAAACTGTCTTCTCGCTGCATTTTTTGCACAACGGCGTCGCTCACTTCGACGAACCGGGGATCTTTGTCACCTTCGAAGAGTCGCCGCTCGACATCCTTCGCAATGCCGCCAGCTTCGGTTGGAATCTGCAAGAGATGGTCGAACAGGACAAGCTGTTCATCCTTGATGCCTCCCCCGATCCCGATGGCCAGGATGTGGCCGGAAGTTTCGACCTGTCCGGTCTGATCGAGCGGATCAACTACGCCATTCGTAAATACAAGGCGAAACGGGTGGCGATCGATTCGATCACCGCGGTGTTTCAGCAATACGACGCTGTCTTCGTGGTCCGTCGCGAGATCTTCCGTCTGATTGCTCGTCTCAAGGAGATCGGTGTCACCACCGTGATGACGACGGAGCGCATCGACGAATACGGGCCGATTGCTCGCTATGGCGTTGAAGAGTTCGTCTCCGACAACGTGGTGATTCTGCGCAATGTGCTGGAGGGTGAACGCCGTCGGCGCACCGTGGAGATCCTCAAGTTGCGCGGCACCACGCACATGAAGGGAGAGTTCCCATTCACGATGGGCGCGCATGGGATCAGCATCTTTCCGCTTGGTGCCATGCAACTCACTCAGCGCTCCTCGAATGTGCGGATCAGTTCGGGCGTTCCCCGACTCGATGAGATGTGTGGAGGTGGTTTCTTCAAAGACTCGATCATTCTGGCCACGGGAGCCACGGGTACTGGCAAGACGCTGCTTGTCTCGAATTTCATCGAGGATGCTTGTCGCAATAAAGAACGCGCCATCCTGTTCGCTTACGAGGAGTCGCGTGCCCAGCTCCTCCGCAACGGCACCAGCTGGGGCATTGATTTCGAACAGATGGAGCAGGACGGACTGCTCAAGATCATCTGCGCCTATCCGGAATCGACTGGCCTTGAAGATCATCTGCAGATCATCAAGACGGAGATCAGTCAGTTCAAGCCTTCACGGATGGCGATTGACTCACTCTCTGCTCTGGCCCGCGGTGTCAGTCACAACGCCTTCCGTCAATTCGTGATCGGTGTGACTGGCTATGCGAAACAGGAAGAAATCGCCGGCTTCTTTACGAACACCTCAGAGGAGTTCATGGGCAGCCATTCGATCACTGATTCCCATATTTCCACCATCACAGACACGATCTTGTTGTTGCAGTACGTCGAGATTCGTGGAGAAATGGCCCGCGCCGTCAATGTGTTCAAGATGCGTGGCTCCTGGCATGACAAGGGCATTCGTGAGTTCGTGATCACCGGCAATGGTCCTCAGATCAAGGATTCCTTCTCCAACTTTGAGCGGATCATCTCTGGAGTGCCGAATCGGGTCATCAGTGATGAGCGCAGTGAGCTTTCGCGCATCGCTCGTGGCGTGGCCCCCGACGCCTGATTAACTCGCCTGATCAACTCTCCTGATTAGCTTTCCGTGTTTGGTGTCAAAGCCAGACGCTCATCGTCACTCTGACGCTCAGCTTTCCATCTCAATTCGTCTGGATCTTCTTGTGCCAGCGGCAGCTCAAACCAGAACGTCGTGCCGACGTCAGGTTCACTGGCCATTGAAATCATGCTGCCGTGTTTTTCGAGGATGCCTCGGACGATCGACAGTCCAAGCCCAGTTCCAACTTCGGTGTGAACCGCATTCTCAACCCGATAAAAACGCTCAAAGATGCGTTGTTGACTTTCCTCGCTGATGCCGTATCCCGTGTCACACACCTCCACACGGATCTTCGGCAGTGGTGAACTGAGGATGCAGGTGGGCCCATCGTTGCTGTCGATATCGGCTTCCGACGGTCCCATCTGACAGCTGTCTGGCCAGGTGTAAGCCCTAACCATTAAGCGTCCGCCGCTGCGACTGAACTTCAGAGCATTTCCGATCAGATTGTCGAGTACCTGCAGGATGAGGTCCCAATTACCCAGTACGTCGGGGAGGTCGCGGTTGGCTTCAAGGCTCAGTTCAACTTGCTTGTCGCTGGCGTTTAGCTGATAACTGCGCAGAGCTTGTTCCAGGCCAGGACGGAGATCGACTGGAGAAAACTGCACAACGCGATTGGATTCCAGCCTGGACAGATCGAGAACGTCGTTCACCAGTCGGGTGAGGCGATCTGTCTCCGAATTGGCGACCCCCAGAAATTCTTTTCGATCCTCTTCGCTGAGCTGGTCTCCCATGTCGTGGAGCGTTTCCACGTAACTCTTGATGTTGAACAAAGGTGTGCGCAGTTCGTGGGAGACGTTGCTGATGAATCGGCTCTGAGCGGCATTCAGTTCCACTTCCCGTGTGAGGTCCTGGATGGTTACCGCGATTCCCTTGAGGGTGTCACCGCTCGGCTCGCGAACGGCCTGGATGACGAAACGCAGGGTTCTCGGTGGATCACCAACACTGCTGCGCAGCTCATTGGTGTCTGTTTGCTTGGAGAACACAGCGTCGATTGTTTCGTGCAGTTCCACCGCCAGCAGCTCTGGCAGCTCGTTGAGAAAGTCCTGGCCTTCGAGATTGCGTCCCTCCCAGCGGAATAGGCGTCGCGCCGTCGGGTTAACGAGCACGATGCGACCATCACCGTCGAGCAGAACCGCGCCGTCGGCCATGGTCGCGATCAGAGAAGCTTGCTTGACCTGGGCCGCCTGAAGTTCCTCGATATTGGCTGCGTCATAGTCCTGCAACTGGGAGGCCATGGCGTTGAAGCCATCCAACAGTTCTCCTAATTCGCCTCCCATCGGCAGGCCGATGCGAGCGCGGAAGTCGCCATCGCCAATGGATCGCACGCCTCTCAGCAGCTCCTTGACCGGACGTGTGATGGTCAGTGCGTTGAACACAGCGCCCAGAATCACCAGAACCCAGATTGAGATGAACACCGCCACCGTGACTTCACGGGTGAGGGCTGCACTGGCTAAAGCTGTTTCGTTGGGGTTCACACCCAGAGCCAGCACGCCGAGGTAATCGTTGTTCTCCACCATCGGCACGAACACATCCGTGACCTGCCCCTGAGGTGTCATGTGCTGGCGGACCAGCGGATTCTGTGTGCGGTTGCGCAGTTCATCCGGCAGTTCCAGGCGCCGGCTGAGGCGCAGATCGACATTGCTGGCATCGTCACTGCCGCTGACTGGAATGCCCAAATAGACAATGCCGTCAGGATCGGCGAAGAAGATGTAGCGGAGGCTTCTGCTCGAGCGCCAGAAGGTTTCCGTGACATTGGCCAGTTCGCGATCACGACCTTCCGCCACCAGCTCGCTGACATTGCCCGCCAGCAGTAGGCCCAGATCCCTCGCATAGCGCGTGTCGTTCATCGCCGTGTCGCGTTGAATGCCGTTCAGCGCGAAGAAGGTGATGCCCGTCATCATCAGGCTCACCACAAGGGTGGCAACGGCGAGCAGTTTGGTCTGAAGGCTGAATTCTGCCCACCAGGAGCGAGCCTGCGGCCACAAACCCCTTGCGCTTGTTTGCTCAGTTTCGGCGATTGGAGTTGCCCATTCAGCAGGCACCTTGTTTTGAGCCGTGACTGGATCGCTGGCCATTCCGCCGGGGCACATCTACCGAGACTAGGACCGGCGCACCTGATAACCGATGTCTCGACGGAACTGCATCCCGTTGAACCGCACCAATTCGAGACCTGCGTAGGCGCTTGCGAAGGCCTGATCAAAGTCTGCCGCTTGGGCGACCTGCGTCAGCACCCGTCCTCCGGCAGTCACCACCTGGCCATCATCCTGACGACGCGTCCCGGCATGAAACAGTTGGCGTTGGCTGTCGGGGTCCGACTTCAGCTGGATCAAATCCCCCTTGCGTGGAGTTTCGGGATAGCCCTCAGCGGCTGCCACAACACAAGCGCTGCAGGTTTGGGCAACCGAGAGCTCGGGTGCCTGATCCAGGCATCCGAGGGCGCAGGCCTGCAGAACATTTGCGAGTTCTGGACCCATCAAGGGCATCAGGGTTTGGCATTCAGGATCTCCGAAGCGACAGTTGAATTCGATCACCTGGGGACCCTCCTGGGTCAGCATCAGGCCGGCATAGATCACCCCTCTGTAGTGGATTCCCTGATCCCTCAGTGCCTGCAGGGTGGGTTCGAGTACAAGCTGCTGCACCTGTTCAAGCCCGGCTTGATCGAGCAACGGAGCGGGTGCATAGGCGCCCATGCCCCCGGTGTTCGGTCCCCGGTCGCCCTCGAGCAGTCGCTTGTGGTCTTGAGCCGGAGGTAACAGCACCATGCGCTCGCCATCGCACAAGGCGAAAACAGACACCTCAGGACCTCGGAGGCGTTCCTCCAGAACCAGACGCTCACCTGCGCAGCCGAAGCGTCCGGCAAAGGCGTCACGAATCGCTGCTTCAGTCTCTTCGAGGGTTTCGGCGACGGTCACTCCTTTCCCTGCTGCCAAGCCATCGGCTTTCACCACCAGTGGTCGTTGCAGCTGTTTCAGCAGCTCCAGCCCTTCGATGGCGCTTGCGACAGTCCAGTGCCCCGCGGTGGGAATTCCGGCTTCGCGCATCAAAGCCTTGGCCCAGGCTTTGCTGGATTCAAGCTGGGCTCCTTCGGCGCTGGGGCCAAACACAGCTATTTTTGCATCCCGCAAACGATCAGCCACCCCGGCAGCAAGCGGGGCTTCCGGTCCGATCACTACCAGATCGATCGCCTGTTCCCGGCAGGCTTTGATCAGGCCCTCGGGATCCTGTTCCCCGACCGCCAGCGACTTGCAGTTGTCGAGGTCTTGGGTTCCCCCGTTTCCAGGCGTGACCCAAACAGCCTCAATTCCTGGGCAGCGGCGCAAGGCCCAGGCCAGAGCCTGTTCACGGCCACCACAGCCCACCACGAGCAAATGACGGAGCGGTGGCAGGGTCTGAGGACGGGAGCTGGAATGGGCCATGGAGGCAAGTGTTTCGGGCGGAGGCCCTTAGGTTTGAGCGTCGCTCCGCTGTTGTTGATGGCGGAGAGATCGTTCCATCTTTGTTGAACGCCTTCCGGACCATGGGTTTGCTCCCCCTGCCTCTATCACTTCTCTTGGCGGTGGTGCCAGGCTCCGCAGCGCCAGGCTCCTCGATGTCGCTCCAATCTGCGGTGCCCATGCCTCAGGAGCTCTTCGAGACTGTTCTGATCGAAGGAGGTCTTCCTGAGCTGGAGCTGGCCTGCGAGGAGTCGGCCAGCTTCGGAGTCAATGAACGTCTCCAGCTGCTGCGTGATCGGCTCATGCTGGTTGCGCCAGCTCCGCAAACATTCGATGTAGTGATGGCTAATGCCAGGGCTCTGATGTCCTGCAAAGCGCCGGATAGCGCACAAGTGGTCCTCAGTCGCTACGGCCCCGGTCCCGGTCGTCGACGCCGGGAATGGTTGCTGTTGTCTTGGCAGGCTGCGAGTGCAGCATTGGATCAGCAGCGCATTGTCCTGGCTCTGCGGCGTCTGGCGGCAGGAGACCTCACCAGTCTTGATGCTGAGCTGCTTGTGGTGGGTCTGGATGAGGAAGGTTTGCCTGCAACACGTTCAGCTCTTGACCTTCTGGCCGAAGCGCAGATCGCCTCCGGGCAGTCGGAGCAAGCGGTGATCACCTTGCTTGCGGGCCGAACGCCAGGGGTGATCGCAGCACGTCGTCTGGGTCTCGCAGCTGAACTGCTGGATGTGATGGAGTTCGAACGCAGCGCATCGTTGATTGAGGTGGCGCTTGATCAGGCCGCGTCAGAGCAGGCCTGGAACCAGGCAGAAGACTTGCTGCGGCTTCAGTTGCGGTTGGAGCTTGCCAGTGGCGGCAGTGGTGAACGTCCCCGGGAACGGCTGCGACGGCTGGCAACCAGAGTTGATGATCGCTTCACCTTGCTGGATCTCGATCAGGATCTGCCAGGGGTCTCTCTTGAGCAACGCCAGCAGCTGCAGCAGGACCTGCGCTCTCCGCGGTCACCAGGTGGCCACGCCGCGCTGGGAGAATCATCAGCACCTGAAGCCGGCGCGACCGGCGTTGATGAGCAGCCATGACCATTCCTCACGGCGACCTTCTTTACGAAGGCAAAGCCAAACGCGTCTATGCCGGTTCAAACGACCAGCAAGTGCTGGTGGAATTCAAGAACGACGCCACTGCATTCAACGCCCAGAAAAAGGCACAGCTTGATGACAAGGGGCGTCTCACCTGCCGAATTTCAGCTTGTCTGTTCGAATTGCTGGAGCGGGAGGGGATCCCTACCCATTACTACGGAATCGCCGGGGAAACCTGGATGGTTGTCCAGCGCGTCGAGGTGATTCCGGTTGAGGTGGTGCTGCGCAATATCGCTACCGGCTCGCTCTGTCGAGAGACGCCGATCGTGCAGGGCACAGCCCTTGAGCCGGCTTTGCTTGACCTGTATTACAAAGATGATGGCCTGGGCGATCCGTTACTGACGGACGCACGCCTGGCTCTGCTGGGTCTGGTGTCTAACGAGTTGCGGGGGCGGATCGAGCTATTGGCCAGGAACGTGAATGCTGTGCTGGTTCCTTTCTTCAAGAGTGTTGACCTGCAGCTGGTGGATTTCAAGCTGGAGCTTGGACTCAATGCCGCTGGTGAGCTGCTTTTGGCTGATGAGATCAGCCCTGACACCTGTCGACTTTGGGATCTGTCGTGCATGGATGCGGAGGAGCGCATCCTCGACAAGGACCGATTTCGGAAGGACCTGGGTGGTGTGATCGAGGCCTACGGGGAGGTCTGCAAACGGGTACAAGGGGCCTGCCCTACACCCCGCAACTGCAGTTAAGTTCAGCGACGTTTGTGGCCGGCTCGGCCGACTTCCGTCTCCTCAATGGTCGCTTTCTCCTCCAGCCGAACCAAGAACGCCGTTCGGCGAGGTGCCGTGGGGTTTGCCCTCGCCCTCCCTTTAATCAGCGGCTTGCCGGGGCAAGCCCAGGCTGAGCCTGGTGTGACGGACATTGAAGTTGAGCAGACCGAAGAAATTCAGGTTGATGCCGAGGCAGATGCTGTTGAGGCCGATGGTGTTGAGACGGATGCTGTTGAGGCGGAGATAACGGAAGAGCAGATCGAGGTCGAGCCCATTGAGGTCACCCCTGCCCCTGCAGCAACTCCTGTTGCCGAGCCGATTGATGAAGGGCCGCAACAGCCCAGGGTGTTGATCACCGAGGTGATCATTGAGGGCATCGATGGACATCCAGAGCAGGAACGTCTCGAGCTCGCTGCCTATGACGCCATGCGTGTACGCCCCGGCAGCCGGGTGACGAGGGAGGAGCTGAAGCTCGATCTCGATGGCATCTATGCCACCGGATGGTTCTCAGACGTTCGGATTGAGCCAATCAACGGTCCGCTGGGTGTTCAGCTGGTGGTTCAGGTGGTGCCCAACCCGGTGATGACTCAGGTTGTTCTTGATCCTGAGGACAACAAGATTGAGCCGCAGGTGATTGAGGACACCTTCAGTTCCGATTACGGCCGCACTCTCAACCTCAATGAGTTGCAGCTGCGGATGAAGGAGCTGCAGAAGTGGTACGCCGAGCAGGGTTATTCACTGGCTCGTGTGAGTGGGCCCACCAGGGTGAGTCCTGATGGCGTCGTGCAGCTGAAGGTTCTGATCGGCACCGTGGCCGGTGTCGAGGTGAAATTCATCGATAAGGAAGGGGAGGACACCAATGAGAAAGGAGAGCCGATCAAGGGCAAGACCAAACCATGGGTTGTGAGCAGGGAAATCTCCATCAAACCAGGCGAACCCTTCAATCGCACCCAACTTGAGAGTGACATTCGTCGTTTGTATGGCACATCGCTGTTCAGTGATGTGAAGGTGACCTTGAAGCCGGTGACTGGCGAGCCAGGCTTCATCACCATCGTTCTTGGCATCGTCGAGCAGTCCACTGGCTCTCTCTCAGGCGGCCTCGGCTACAGCCAAAGCCAAGGCGTGTTTGGCCAGATCCAGCTTTCGGACGGCAATCTGTTCGGTCGTGCCTGGGACTTGGCACTGAATTTCACCTACGGTCAGTTCGGCGGTCTTGCGAACATCACGTTCTCCGACCCCTGGATTAAAGGAGATAGCCATCGAACCTCCTTCCGTACCTCATTGTTCCTGAGCCGGGAAGTCCCGCAGGTCTTCCAAAGTCAGAACGATGGAGACATCGTTGCTCTTAATGATTACCAGGATAACAATTCCTCAAATATTTATTCAATTAGTTCCAGTAATAATCCTGCCGAAAGTAAGTTTGACAATGTCGATGAGGCTAGTGATGCATTCTCCGATGCCAGCTGGTTTGATTTTCAGGGAGATTCAATCGCACTAGAGCGTATCGGCGGCAATGTGATTTTTGCGCGTCCACTCAATGGTGGCGATCCTTTCAAAAAAGTTCCCTGGCAAGTCCTTGCTGGGCTGAATCTTCAGTCCGTTCGTCCGATTAACTATTCGGGTGATACAAGGCCCTACGGCATTGCCAGTAGAAGGATCAACAACGATCGTGTTGCTAAAGATGAGGTCATCTGCACTGCCTTTAATTGCGCTGACCAGAACACACTCGCCAGTGTTCGGTTTGCGACCACCTACAGCACCTTGAACGATGGTCGCAATCCGACCTCAGGCAACTTCTTCAGCTTCGGTACGGAACAATATCTCTCCATCGGAGAGAACTCTCCGACCTTTAATCGCGTCCGTACCAGCTACACCCATTTCATTCCCGTCAAATGGCTGAAGCTGGCCAAGGGTTGTCGCCCCAAGGAGGGTGAACCGGAGAATTGCCCTCAGGCCCTGGCTTTTCAAATCAAGGCCGGCACCGTGATCGGTGATCTGCCCCCCTATGAAGCCTTCTGCCTGGGTGGATCCAACTCCGTCCGCGGCTGGTTCGATTGTGATTTGGCTGTCGGACGCAGTTTTGGAGAGGCAACCATTGAATATCGCTTTCCAATCTTCAGCATCTTCGCCGGCGAGGTGTTTATTGATGCAGGTACCGATTTCGGCTCTCAGGCCAATGTTCCCGGCAAACCTGGTGAGCTGCTTGACAAACCCGGTTCGGGCGTCTCTCCAGGTGTTGGTGTGATCGTCACGACACCAGTAGGACCACTGCGTCTGGAGGTGGCCAGCCAAAACTTCACTGGTGAGTACCGCTTCAATCTGGGCGTCGGCTGGAAATTCTGATGGTCGTCTGGCCTCATGATTACGACGGAGCCTGGACCCTCGAGGGGCCAGCCCGCCGGAGCGGCATTGGTCTACATAGTGGTGAGCAGGTCTCCGTCACCCTGCAGCCTTCGCTGCAGCCTGGTGTCTGGGTGAGCTGGCCGGCAATCGGCAGCAACCCGCTCAAGTTGATGCCTTCCCAGGTTCGTGACAGCCCTCTCTGCACCACTCTGGAGCTGGGTGATCGAAAGCTCGCCACGGTGGAACATCTGCTCGCTGCCATCGCCGGATGTGGTCTCACGCATGTACATCTCGAAGTAGAAGGCAGCGAGATTCCCCTTCTGGACGGCTCCTCTCAGGGATGGGTGGAAGCGATCGCCGAGGCAGGTCTTGCCCCGGCATCAACGCCTGCTCCCGCTCGGCCGCAATTGCAGCAAGCGATCGCTCTACATCGAGGCAGCAGTGTGATCACCGCCACGCCAGCTGAGGAGTTCATGCTGGTTGGCGTTATTGATTTCCCCCAGCCAGCCATCGGGCGTCAGCAATGTGCTCTGGCGCTGACGCCAGAGAGCTTCGTGGCAGAGATCGCTCCGGCTCGCACTTTCGGCTTCCGTGAGCAGGTGGATCAATTGCGTGCGGCGGGGCTGATTCAGGGTGGTGCCCTCGATAATGCTCTGGTCTGTGATGGCGACCACTGGCTGAATCCACCTCTGCGCTATCCCGATGAACCGGTGCGCCATAAGCTTCTGGACTTGATCGGTGATCTGGCGCTTGTGGGTTTTCCGCGGGCGCAGGTGCTGGTCTACCGCGGCTCCCATGGTCTGCACACCGACCTGGCGGCGGTCCTGGCCGATCGATCCGATGCTCAGCCCTGAAACCGATTTGACTTCCTCCTCCGCTACCACCGCAGCCCAGCCTCAGCTCACTGCGGAGCAGATCATGGGGTTGCTTCCCCATCGCTACCCCTTCGCGCTTGTGGATCGCGTCCTGGAGCACGTGCCCGGTGAAAAAGCAGTGGCTATCAAAAACATCACCCTCAATGAGCCTCAGTTCCAGGGCCATTTCCCCGGACGGCCCTTAATGCCTGGGGTGTTGATTGTGGAGGCCATGGCGCAGGTGGGTGGTCTGATCGTCACCCAGATGCCCGATCTGCCCAAAGGGCTGTTTGTTTTTGCTGGTATCGATGGCGTGCGCTTCCGTCGCCCGGTGATCCCAGGGGATCAGTTGCTGATCACCTGTGAGCTGCTGAGTCTCAAACGCAAGCGCTTTGGGAAGGTGAAGGCTCAGGCCACGGTGGATGGTCAGCTGGTCTGTTCCGGCGAGCTCATGTTCTCGCTGGTTGACTGACCATGATGAGTGAACAGCGATCCCCCGCCGTGACTGCTGAGGACCGTCCTCCCCAGATTCATCCGCTTGCTGCGGTCGATTCCCGTGCGGAGCTTGCCCCGGGTGTGGTGATCGGTCCAGGTGCCGTGGTGGGTCCTGATGTTCGCATTGGGTCTCACACCTGGGTCGGGCCCCACGCGGTGCTTGATGGTCGCCTCGTCATCGGCGAACACAACAAGATTTTTCCCGGTGCCTGCCTCGGACTCGAGCCTCAGGATCTCAAGTACAAGGGAGCTCCGACGGAGGTGGTGATCGGGAATCACAACAGCATCCGTGAATGCGTCACGATCAATCGGGCGACCGACGAGGGAGAGCAGACCCGCATCGGCGATCACAACCTGTTAATGGCTTACTGCCATCTGGGGCATAACTGCCTGCTGGGCAACGGCATTGTGATGTCCAACGGCATCCAGGTTGCCGGTCATGTTCTGATCGAGGACAAGGCTGTGATCGGTGGGTGTCTGGGGATCCACCAGTTTGTGCAGATCGGCGGGATGGCGATGGTTGGAGGCATGACAAGGGTGGACCGGGATGTGCCTCCCTACTGCCTTGTTGAGGGGCATCCCGGAAGGGTGCGCGGCCTCAACCGCGTGGGTCTGCGCAGGCGGGGGCTTGATCGCAAGGACCAGGGGCAGGACATCAAGCAGCTTCAGGACATTTGGACACTGCTCTATCGCTCAGATCATGTCATTGCTGAAGGTCTGAGGCTGGCCCGTGAGCAGCCCCTGATGCCGCTGGCCGATCATCTCTGCTCCTTCCTCGAGGGATCGATCAGTCAGGGGCGGCGCGGCCCCATGCCTGCTGTCGGTGGTCGCTGATGGTGCGTGTGCTGATTAGCACCGGTGAGGTGTCTGGTGATCTTCAGGGAAGCCTGTTGGTAGAGGCTCTGCATCGGCAGGCTCGCCTGAGGAGTCTCGAGCTTGAGGTGCTGGCCCTTGGTGGACCACGCATGCATGCAGCCGGTGCGGAACTTCTTGCCGATACGGCTGCACTCGGCTCGATTGGTCTTCTGGAGCACCTTCCCCAGGTCTTGCCGACGTTGAAGCTTCAGTCGCGGGTTAACAAGGAACTCAGTGCGCGGCCACCTGATGCCGTTGTACTAATTGATTACATGGGGGCCAATGTGCGTCTCGGCAAGCGTCTGCGCCGCAAGTTACCTGAGGTCCCTATCACTTATTACATCGCCCCTCAGGAATGGGCTTGGCGCATGAATGACAACGGCACGAGCAGCCTGCTGTCCTTCACCAATCGCATCCTTGCGATCTTCCCCCAGGAAGCATCCTTTTATGCATCCCATGGTGCGCAGGTCACCTGGGTTGGTCATCCTCTGCTCGATCTTGCTGGCGGCAAGCCTGATCGTGTTGAGGCCTGTCGCCAGCTTGGACTTGATCCGAAGGGACGGCTGCTGCTGCTGATGCCCGCATCCCGGCCGCAGGAGTTGCGCTATCTGATGCCAGCGCTTGTGGAGGTGGCGGCACGTTTGCAGGCACGTGATCCGAATCTGATGGTGATGGTGCCTGCAGGCCTTAGTCGTTTCGAGCGTGAACTTCAGGAGGGACTTGAAGCCGCCGGTGTCCGTGGACGCGTTATTCCAGCCGCAGATGCGGATGCTCTTAAGCCCTCACTCTTCAGCGCAGCTGATCTCGCGCTTGGAAAGTCGGGAACCGTGAATATCGAGCTGGCTCTTCATGGAGTGCCCCAGGTGGTCGGATACCGGGTGAGTCGGATGACAGCTTGGGTGGCGCGCAATCTGCTGGGCTTCCATGTAGATCACATCTCGCCGGTGAATCTGCTGCTCAAGGAGCGTCTGGTTCCCGAATTTGTGCAAGAAGACTTCGCTGCCGACCAGTTGCTTGCCCAAGCCATTCCACTGTTGGAGAACCCTGCAACGCTTCGCTGCCGGCGCAAGCATGCACCGTAATCAGCTCTGCTCCCAAGGCCGCCACCCGCCGGCAGGAACCCGCCATCGTGGCCGGGATGTCGTGAAATTTGAGATCCAGAAACACCCGAAGGCCCTGCTCTCGAAGCTGACCCACCACCTCAGGGCCGGCCTGCACAAACAGCTCCAGACCCACCTTCACCCAGCGCAATCCCTCCACCCGTGCAGCAAAGGTCAGGGCCTGATCCGGGGCCATGCCATCGAGGGCCACGATGATCCGATCGGCGGGATGGATCA
>QCUI01000018.1 GCA_003210775.1 Synechococcus sp. AG-679-A04 | reverse complement strand
AAAGATTCGTGCCTGTTGATCATCCGGAATTCCCTGGCCATGGTCCTGAACACTGAACAGAACGCGCTGATCTTCTAAAACAATATCAAGTTCTATTGGACTCATTGGTTCTGAGTATTTGACTGCATTTCCAATCAGGTTTTCAAGGCACTTGACCAGACGATCTGGATCACCGATTGCCCAGACTGATTCTTCAAATCCACTGTCATCTAATCTAATGATGTTATTCGGAAAGGCGAATTGGGAAAGGCGTAGTGCTTCGCGACAACTCAAAATGCAATCAAAAGGCTCACGCAAGACTTTGAGTTGATGATTGTCAGCGCGACTAAGATCCAACAAATCGCTTAGCATTCTATTCAGCCTAAAAGCTTCTTTATCAGCAATCAACAAAGACTCGCGATAGCGCGAATCCAGATCTTCTGCGCGGTTTAAAACTGACTGAATAAATCCGGATATTACAGTGAGTGGTGTTCTAAATTCATGTGATATTGTTGAAGCAAATTGTTTTTGATTCTGGGCAGAAGCTTCTAACCTTAGAACCATACGATTGAATTCTGTGAGAATGGGCTGGAGCTCAACAGGCTGACCATTTAACGGAATTAATGCAGTATCAAGATTGTCCAGTTGAATATTCGAAAGACGAGAACGCACTGATCGTATTGGCCTGAGAATATAGGTTAGAGCTATTGCTAGTAAAACCACCAGAGAAAGCATTAGGACAATCTCAGACAGAAAACGTATGCGACTTAAAGTTACAAATAAAGACATATTATAGATTGGCCTGATATAAATTAAGGCCCCAGTTTCTCCGCCGCCAGATAAGTTGACAGACTTTACTGCTACTGCCTGATCAGTTCCGTAATCAACCAATGCGAAACGACTGACATTACTAGTCGCGAGCTTTGCAAAATTACTCAGCTGTTGGGGTGTGTAGTGACCAGCACCGTTGCCTGGCACAAGGCCTGCACTACCAGAAATCATCACTGCTTTACCATTAGCCAGGGCGATTCCAGATAAAAAGTTCTTATAATCTTCCTTCGTACAGCATTCCATAGCCTCTTGGGCTGTGAGTAAATCTAATTGATTATCAACAAGGTTCAAGGGCTGTAAAACTTGGCGTGAGAGAACAGAATCTAAGTAGAGTGATGTAAAATCTTTCCAAAGCTTTCCGGATATTGCCAAGCTCAAACTAGATTGAGCAACAATTAAAATAAAAGATGTTAGAAAAAATCTTCGAGCAATCGACCAACGACCTGTAGTGGCAGTCGATGATTGGGGATCATGATTCGATGCTTGCAATGTTCTCAACTTCACCTCTCTGCCAGATTATCGGATGTAATGGGTCTATTTCTGGTGATTTTCTGGTGAAAACTCGGTGAAAACCTGAAGTCATTCTGAAATAGCATCGTTTCCTTGCTTCTCATTTTTTTTGCAGCGAGTCTTGTCGCCCAACAATGAGGCAAACTCTGTCATCTCATTCAGGTATTCTAAATCACTCCTGCTTTTTGGTAGTTCAAAACCAGTGACACCAACTGCCTTCAAAACCTCATCATGTGCATTCGATGATTGATTGAGTGCAAGAAGCGCATTTTGAACCTTTTGCACTTTATTGGGTTTTGATGATAAAAACTCAGGCGAAGCAGTAATATAGTAGTTTCGCTTAATCTCACTTACCCAGCCCACAAGCACCTCTGAACGAGCCTGTTCTGGTACGTATTTCAAAGGGTCTCCTTTTGAGCCAGGCACAAAGGCAAAGTCTTGTTGATCGCTATCACCAATAAACATGGCTCGATGTCCATGTTTTGGTTCATGCATACAGCTCTCTAAATCATTCAAATCAACTCCTTGGGCCTTCATCTCAATTATTGGAGTCAGAAAAGTTGAACCTGAGTAATTAGAGCCAAAAACAACACGCCTTCCTTTTAGCACTTGCAGCGGTTTTGCACTGTTAAGTCTATCTTCTACGTTTTTATGTAGTATTCGGTCCACAACCAGGACATTCATAAAAGATTTCACTTCTGTTGCAATTGGCTTTGCATTTTTGTTGGTAGCTAAAACTCTTGATGTGCCCAATGACCCAGCCCATAAAAGATCTACTTTCCCGGAGTTCAGCAGCTCATAAGAGTGAACATAATTAATCGCAGGCACGTATTCAATTTTTAGTCCTGTAGCCTTTTCAAGGTATGAAGTAAATGTATTCATTTGCTCATACATAATGTCTTGCGCAAAATTAGGTTCTTCTGTAATGCGAATATCAACTGTAGAATTTAACGGATCAATATTGCGTTCATCAGAATTGGTTTGACTGCGATAGCAGCCAAGCAAGCAAGTGCATACAAAAATAAGGCTAAGCCACGATTTCACTTAATAACTTTGCTAATTCATTAATGTTTAACAGTTAATTTAGCAAAACAAGCATGGCCGATCACATCTCTTTATTAAATTAAAAGACTTCTTGGTCTCCATGGCGATCAGAATAGGTTTAAAGGGACGCTAAGGATGAAAGCGGACGATGTAATTCTCATCGCTGATGATGAGGCCAACATCCTGATGCTTCTTGAAATGGAGCTGCAGGCGGAAGGATTTCAAACAATTGCTTGCAGTGATGGGGCAAAAGCTTTAGCGCAGATCCGGGAGTCAAATCCCGCAATTGCACTGCTCGACTGGAATATGCCCATGATTACTGGGCTAGATGTTTGCCGCAGGCTGAGGGATACCGGTAATCGCTTGCCTGTGATCATGATCACAGCACGCGATGAAATGGACGATCGCGTCGCTGCTTTGGAAGCTGGTGCCGATGATTTCATTGCCAAGCCGTTCAATATCCGTGAGGTGCTGGCCAGAGTTAAGGCTTTGCTGAGGCGCAGCACTGCAGTCAGCCCGGATAAGCTCAGCTTTGGTGATCTTCGGCTTAATGGTCCAGAGCGATGTTGTGATTACTCAGGAGTTCCGTTAAATCTAACTGTTAGAGAATTTGACCTCTTGGAATGCTTCATCCGTAATCCGCGTCAAGCCATGAGCCGTTCTCAGTTAATCCAGAATGTATGGGGAGACGACTATTTTGGGGATGAGAATGTTGTTGATGTCTATGTGCGGTATCTGCGTAAAAAGCTTGAAGATGTAAAGCCTGAGCGCATTATTCAAACAATCCGCGGTGTCGGCTTTGCTCTGCGATTCGATGATTGATAACTAGGTAAATCTCTGCCAGTAATGTTTTTGTGGTCAAGAGTTTTTGTCGCATGCTAAGACTCCAGGGTTATTCCGATTCGGTATTGTTTTCATGAATGCATTCATCAGATGATATCTCTGGAATGCATTGATTTTTGATGAGCTTTAGAAAAATGCGGCATGGAGACCAGCCGCTATCGCGAGATTGATCGCAGCTCGTTGATCTAGGCCTCTGGAGGTGGAAATGAGCTGCATGGTGAATCCGCCTGATCCCCAAAAGGCCAGTTGGGACCATTGGTCTCAGGGTTTCACCAGCCTATCACCAGAATTGCTTCGAGAGTGCACCAAAGCTGTGCAGCTTGATTCACCAGAAGGGCTGTGATCTTGAAGGAGTCGAGGGGGCCACCCCCAATCATTCACTCCCACAAGCCATGTCGATGAAGTCCGCCTTCCTCTATGCCCTCACCCTCTCGCTGGGCATTGCTGCGGTTACCCATTCAAAAACGCTGTTGATTGAGCAGGCTCCTCTGCAGGCCGCTGAAAACGAGCAATTGGTTCAACGCACAGACCAACCCTCCCCCTATGGATTTGTTCGGCACCCACGCCATCGCATGAGACCTTCTTTCGCCTATGCACCCAATCACTGGGGTCGTTGGAGTGTGTGACTTGTCTCTTCTCAATCAGCGAGCTCATTTGAAATCCAGCTCCGCTTGCTGAAGCGGTAAGACGTTGTCCACGCGGGAAGTGGCCTAGGCAGGAGCTAAGCCAGGTTCTGGCTGCTGGATTGTGTCCATGGTGTTTTTCAGCTCTGCAACATCAAGCAGTCCTTCAGCGCTGAACCATGGTGAGTTTTCCCAGCTGAAGCCTTCGCCGAAGGTGTTGTCTGGAGCGACGACATACCAATGACAATCAACGTCAGGAACGTCCACGGAGCATTGTGACCAATCGGCTTGCCATTGGGGAACCTGCACCCACATGACAGCTGCAAGGAGGACGGAAAACAGGCTTTGCAGCATTGCCGTATTGATTGAGGATATTGACCTTACTCGTGAGTGCATTCAATAAGGCGCCCACCTACTCAGAGGTGTGACCGTGTCTCCAAAAAAAACGCCCCTTTCTCAAGGGGGCGCAAAGTGAGGGTCCGTGTCGTTGTTATTCAACTTGAGATTTCTGCGCTGTCCAGCCGGCCAGAGATGACCAACCATGACTCAACTTCGATGCCGCACCGCTGGATGGCGTCCGATTCAGCGATAAAGAATCGGAATTCCCGAGGATCTGGCTCAAGCCTTGATCGAACCGGATCAGAGACCCAGCGCCATCAGCAGTCCTTGGTGCAGCAAGGTTTCAGTGGCGATCAGAGCCACGAAGCCGAGCATGGCCATGCGCCCATTCAGGCGTTCAGCTTTAGCCAGGCGCTCACGGCGCATCTGAGCTGAGGCAAGGTCCTGCCAGTACCGCTCATCAGCCAGAAGAGTTGCAGTTGTCATGGGTGTCTCCGAGTGGGACCCAATTGGTCTATGCCCAATCGACGCCGCTAGGAAGCTGGGACAGCCGACCTGGAAGGTTCGGTTTCAGGACCTTTTCCAAGCGGATACAACGGGGGTCAGTTCGATAATCGGCAGCCACAGAAGGACCCATTTAATTGCCACCATTGCGCCGCGGGGAAATGAAAGGCCCACGCGCGTCTCGACAAACCCGACGGCGTAATGCGGATTGCAGCGTCGGGTTGGTCAACGTTGCTGATCAACGGTGCCCCTGAGGTTGACTGTTGATTCTTGCCCAAGGGTTTCAATCCAGGTCTATAAGACAGGCTTAAAAGACAGATTATTTGCTTTCTCGGGGGGCGATGAAGGCATCGACCAGATCATTTCGACCTGTTGTTTCGGTTTGTCTGATGACTGCGGAGGAGATGTCTGCCAGGTGGAGGCGGCTGAGCATCGTGTTGGGCTTTTCAGCCAACTGCTTCTGGACATTGGATCCATCGCGGCTGGAACCACCATCCCCGAAATGTGTTGTTGTGTCTGTCAAGCAGGGGACACATTTCTCGCAATGCTGAGTTGCAGGACCCCCTTGCTTTTGCCCAAGCGATCAGGGCATGCATGACGCTGCTGCTTGCTGGAGTCGCTCGAGCCTTTGCTCACGGGAGCCCCAGAGTTCAATCAGCTTCGGCCGATTCATTTCCGGCATGACTGAGAAGCGTTCATCTCGATAGATCTGTTTAAAGATCGCATCCACTTCTGCTCGGTATGGAAGATCGACAGGTCTTATGCCGTCATCCTCCAGTTCCACTGGCCAGCGATCAGTCATGGGAACAAAGACCACCAGGTCAAGTCGTTGCAGAGTTTCCCTGACTCTTGGCACCATTGCAGCCACAAATGCATCATCAATATCGGTTGTTGCCTTGTCAGCTGTGTATTGCGAGTACGCGATGTAATCCACCGGAGCGCGATCGAATATCACGCAGTCGTTGATTGATGAATAAAGATTCACACGACTAGCGTTGTAATACATCTGTATGCCGTTGTGAAGGCGGTTGCTTTCCTGCCGGAATCGGATGTCATACATTTCGCCATCGAGGGCACGAAACGGCTCCTCTTCACGCATGTATTGGGGATGCTGTTTCACCCAATCCCAGACCAAGGTGCTTTTGCCGAGAGAGTGGGATCCACTGATGGCGATACGCATGGTGAGATCGGGGGTGAAGCCGTGATTCATTATGTTCCGATCTCAATGAAATGGGGTTTTTTAGTCAGCGCCTCACCCCTCGATTGGGGGATTCAATGGACTGGTTAATCACGCTTTCGGGTGATGTGAATTCAGCTTGTTTCAACGATGCTGGAAATCTCGGAGGCATGACCTCCCCAACTCAGGCCAAATAAATGACATTGTCCCCTTTCCATGCTGTCACTGCCGCCGGGCAGGCAATCGTGGATCGAGCGAATGCCACCTATTGGCCATCCTTATGGCATTGCAGCGATAGTCGCTGATGGGAATAGTCTGGTTGAAGCCTTTGTGTAGCAGCTGAAAGCCTTGCAATACCCTTCGATGAAAATGCAGCGCGGTCTAGTTGTGCTGATCCAGCTTCCGATAACACCTTTTAATCAACAGGATAATTTGAATGAGAAAATCAATGTCAGGAACAAGTGCCAAAGCCCATTTGCTTGAGCTGTTGCTCGAACCACTGAAAGGCTGCAAAGGGATGTACAGCTACAGGCAGGATCTCATCACAAAGATCATGAAGATGCCAGACCTGCAAGTTAGGGAGTATCTGGACTATCATGAGCGTTGCGATGCCTCTGGCTAATGCACCAGTCTCTTCGTGTACTGGGCTTTCACGAATTGTCTGTGGATGTCAAAATGATTGGCACAGACTTGAAATTCTGACTGGCATGGATGAAGATTGACTTCACGCCTATCTTGCCAGTCTTGGCATTTATGTTGTCTGCAACAGTTTCAGCCCAGCCTCGCGAACTGCGATGCATTTTGGACCCTGATCAACATGACACGGAAGCATCACTACCGGATCACATCTTCAATCTGGATCCAGTGAATTCGGCCGTGATCTTTCGCACTGAGGCTTCCGAAAATATCGAGTCTAAGCCGGCCTTTTACGTTGTGAATGCAGTCAACGACACAATCAAACTTGTGAGTTGGCTTGAAATGCCTGGTGAAGTCCTGATCCTTACGAAGCTTGTCCCCCAGGATGAACACTCGTGGATCTACTTAGTCGGCTTTCCTGAAGATGGTGATCCTATAGAAATGACGACCTGGGGGACTTGCACTACGCGGCAATCACACGATTGACGTCTGAGTATCGAGGGACTGCGCTTCAGCATTGATCCCCGTTAAAGACCAATGGTGTGGAGTAGTCCTTCGCCACTGATCAATTCTGTTGCGATCGCAGCCATAACCCCGAGCATTGCCAGGCGACCGTTCAACTTCTCTGCTCGTTCGTGGAACCCCCAGCCGGCGTCAGGCCCAGCAAGTTCCATACGTGGCTCCTTGGCGTAGACGTTGTCGTGACCTTCAAGATCGTGTGTCACTAGTCCGGTGGGTGCCTGAAGTGTTGTTGCTGTCATGGATGTCTCCGAGTGGGACCTGTTCGGTCTACGCCCGCCGATAGCTCCTTGGAAGACAGGACAGCCGCCCATGCAGGTTCGGTTTCAGGACCTTTCCAGACGGCTTCCGCGGCAGCAAATTCACCGTTGGTTGTCCCAAGTGCGGGACACTTCCCCGCCCATTACTCAGGCAGGTTTTCGACCGCACGGTGCATGAAACGTTTCACCAGCTGCATGGGCCAACCCTCGCGTTGCAGCGACTCAGCGATGTGGTCAATCTGGAGGGCAATTTCCTCTGCGACGACATCCTCCAGCAGGGATTCGGAATGGTCAGTGCTGCTTGTCATAGGGATGGACGGCATCCATTTGCTCTAGCCCTGGTTCTGAGCGGTCTGCAAACGCTGCAGCAATTCAGGAAATAAATGCGCATTTGCTTGCCCATGGGATCTGGGTGGGCCAGAACTGAACCATCCGCGCAGTCTTGATGGCATCGAGCTCTCCTCAGCGGCATCCCGACGACATCACGCACCATCTGCTTCGAGCTTTTGCGGTGCTTGTGGGGGTCAGTGTGCTGGCTGTGGTGGTCTGGCTTGTCACTGATTCTCAATCCACCACCTCCAGACTGCCTACGGACACTGCGCTTGATCGCGTTGAGTCATCATCAGCGCACCCGTTGCGAATGCCTCGCTAACTCACCCCTGGCTTGGGCCTGTGGAGAGTCACTGGAGAGTCATATTTCCTGTGGAGAGTCACATCTGCAGGTCTCTAGTGCACTGGCGGTGAGCAGCGTCGCCAACCCGTCTTGATCATCATCTCCCAAGCTTCGATGGCGTTTTGCCTGAGCATTCGTCGTCGTGACTGAGGCTCGGGGGGGTGGGGTGGTACCCATCCGTAGGTTCTCACGGAGACCCACTGCTCCTGGGCTGATGGCGTGTCGGGTTTGAACTGCACCAGCAGCTTTTGTGCACCATTGACCAACCACCCCTCTCCTCCCGACTTCACCGGAGCGTCTTGGGTGATCCGATTGCGGTTTGGCATGTTCAGCAGTCTGATCACACCCTGTGCAAAAGGATCACCAGGCCCAATGCTTGTTTGATTTGCAATCGGTGGGATTCAGCCCTTGGTTTGGCATCTGTTGCAGAGACCAAAGAATTCCAGCGTGTGAAAGATCAGCTTGAAGTTGTCCGTTTCCGGAGCCTTCACTTTCAATTCATGAATCGGGCAGAGCTGCAATGTCTGAGTGGTGCCGCAGTTCACGCAGGTGAGATGGTGCTCATCACGATCTACCGGTGCATAGAGCGCTTCGCCTGTCGGCAGATGCCGGCAGCGCACCTTGCCCTGTTGATGGAGTTTGCGCAGATTGCGATAAACCGTTGCTAGCCCCATGCCGCCAGGTTGCCCCTCCAGGCAGCGATGAAGCTGCTGGCCGGTCATTTCGGACTGACTCTTTTGTAGTTCCTCGAGCAGCAACTGCTGCCGTTGCGTCCCTTGGGATCCTGGCTGCTCCATGCTGAATTCTTACCTCATACCGCTGCGCTTCTGGTTTGGATCAGTTCGGCACTGATTGCCCAAAGACGGGATCTCTGGTCCTGGTTGCGAGCGGCGCGAGCCACGGGCTGCTGTTTGGGAGCACCACGCATTCCTCCAAACTGACTGGGACCGTAATGCTCGCCACCTTGTGCAGATGGGGATGTTGCCGCCAGTAGCTGCGGCAGTGCCCCCTCGGCTGCGCTTTGGAACAGGGGATTCATCAAGCGGTAAGCCAGGGCTTCCTGCCAGGCACCACTGGATGCCACCGAAAGCGGTTGAAGATTCGTCTTCGCCAGGCCTGGATGGGCTGCCAACGATCTCACGCTGCTTCCCGACTGCTCGAGACGCTGATTCAACTCCAGTGCAAACATCACGTTGGCCAACTTGCTCTGGCCGTAAGCCTTCCAGCGGTCGTAGCACTGTTCACTGCTCAGGTCGTCCCAAGCGATCTTGCCGAAGTATTGCGCTCCTGAGGTGACGGTGACAACTCGCGCCTGTTCGCGGCCCTCCATCAGAGGCAGAAGGGCCTGGGTCAGGGCGAAGTGGCCAAGGTGATTCACAGCGAACTGCATTTCATGCCCCTGTTGGCTCAGCAGCCGTGGAGGCGCCATCAGTCCGGCGTTGTTGATCAGCAGATCCAATCGCTCGTAGCGCGACTGCACTTCTCGGCAGCAGGCATCGACGTTGTCAAGATCAGCTAGGTCCAGGTCGAGCAGGTCGACGCCAGAGGACCCCAGCTCCAGCAGTTCGGCGCGAGCCGCCTCTCCTTTTCGCCGGCTGCGACAGGCCATCAACACAGTTGCTCCTGATCGGAGCAAGGCCCTCGTGGTCTCGAGGCCGAGACCACTATTAGCCCCCGTAACGAGGGCGATCCGTCCTCGCAGGTCAGGGATGTCGTCGATGGTCCAGCCCATGCGGCGATGACAGTGCTGGTTCAGTTTCGCGGGTTCGCTCAGTCTTCGGGGAAGAGCAAGTTGGCCAGCTCGTCCGCATCCACGTCGTAGACCCGCGCTAGCGAGGTTTCGATCGCGCTGGTCACCTCACCAGGCAGGAATCGCATTGAGTTCAGAGCATCTTCGGCGATCTCTTCAGTGAGAAGGGTTTCCTCCCCCTCGAGCTTTTCGTCATTGATGATGGCCATCACCCAGCTCTGATAGGCATAAACCAGATCCGAGAACTCGAGTTCGGGATCATTGAGATCCAGGGTCATGGTCAGGCGTAGATGCGCAACACCAGTCTGAACCCCAGGGGAGAGGATGTCTTCAAGTGAGAGTCAGCATGAGTCGTCCGGATGCCGAACAGTTGCAGGGCACGCTTGTGGACTTCGCCCTGCTGGAACTGATTCGCCAGCACCGCGAGAGTTTTCAGCCGCTCTGGACTGTTGATAGCTGGGCCAAGTTGATGATCTGGCTCTCGCTCAATTGCGGCTTGTCCGGAGAACGCGACACCCTTGAGCATTTCGCCTCTGCCCTTGGTGAACGCATCACCTCGCGGCTGCGTCGAACTTTCTTTGAGCGAGAGCTGGCGGATCTGGAACTTCAGGTGCTTGCGGATCCAGCTGAACAGCAGGTCTTGCTGTTGTCGCAGGCTCCCCAGGACCCTGCCGTGCTCAACGCTGATCGCCTCTTGGCAGCTCTAGACCGGGTGGGACTGACTGGTCGGGTTGTTGCGGATCGCAGTCGCTGGCAGCAGCTGGAGGCCGTGGTGACGATTCCCTGGAAGGGCTGATGTCTGAGCACAACGACATCAGCCTGATCGGTCACTACGGCAATGCCGGCTACGAAGCCGTCGCTGATGCGGTGATGGCGTTCTTTGATCGTCGCACCGACTTACACCGTCCTGGCATTGCCTTCGGTCCTGCCGGAGATCAGCAGCCGTCGAAGCTGAGCACCGATATCAGCCTGGTGGCCATCGATCGTGAGGATCCTGAGTCCTGTGCCATCTCGGAGGTGATTGTTCGTGGCGTCACGGCGGGTTTGGATCGCTACTTGGCGGAACGGCCCCTGTTCCGTGAGGTCTGTCCTGACCAGGCTCTCTTCGTGTTGCCGATCTTCAATCTGCAGCGCTACGCGCCCGGTGAGGGATTTCGTCAGTGGCACTGCGACTGGACCATCAGCGATGAGGCCACGGAGCCTGTTCATCGCGTCCTGGCCTGGATTCTCTACTGCGACTCCGTGGCTGAGGCCGGTACGGAGTTTCACTGGCAGCAGCATCACGAGGAGGCGGTGCGGGGGAAATTGGTGATCTTTCCTGCTGGTCCCAGTCACATTCACCGCGGCAGGGTGACGCAGAAGCACAGCAAAACCATTGCCACCGGCTGGATCAATGCAGGGACACAGGAGGGGTATCTCCGGCGTTTGGCTCGCTCCTGAACGCTGGGATCTCACGAACGGTGTTGACCTGTTGTGGGAAAGGAATTTCAATCCCCTCCCGTTTGAACGCTGTCCAGATCGCCTGATTCACCTCACTCACAATGCCGATGTTGCTCATGGGGTCAGAGATCCAGTAGCGCAGTGAATATTCGATGGCGGAGTCGCCGTAGTGCACCTGCAGCGCCCTAGGCGTTGGATCATTCAGCACTCTGGGCACTCCCAGAGCAGTTTGCTCAAGGAGCTTCAGCACGACCTGGGGATCATGGCGATAGGCGGCACCAACACGGATCTCACTACGCCGCATTCGGTCGGTGGCGGTGTAACTGGTGGCTTGGGCGGTGAAAAACATCTGATTGGGAATCAGCAGTTCCGCGTTGTCTCGATCTCGCCAGAGCAGGGTGGCGCGCAGGCCCAGCTTGCGTACTTCGCAAGGATCTCCATCCACCATCAATATTTCTCCCGGACGCACTGACCCCTCAAACAGCAGCCAGATGCCGCTGATGAAGTTGGAGAACACCTCCTTGATGCCGAAGCCGAGACCTACGGAGAGTCCACCTGCGATGGCGACCAAAGCCGTGGAGTTCAGACCGATGTGAAACCCCACGGCGGTGATGCCGATGGCAACGACCACATAGCGGATGATCAGCTCAAGAGCCTTGCGGCTGCTGTTGCTGCAGCCGATTAGCTTCTGCAGCAACCAGGCCACCCCAGCGGCTGGAAGCTTGGTGCCCACGAGCAGCAGATAGGTCACCAGCATGGCGATGACCACATTGTTCACGGTGAGGACCTCGCCGAAGAGGCTGCCCAGCTTGATGACGCCGAGATCAGCTGGATTGTCGAATTTGCTGATCAGGTTTAGGCCCACCAGAACCAGGAACAGCGGTCTGAGCAGACGACTTTCAAGTTGATGAATGCT
Source organism: Synechococcus sp. AG-679-A04 (assembly GCA_003210775.1). Lineage (GTDB taxonomy): Bacteria > Cyanobacteriota > Cyanobacteriia > PCC-6307 > Cyanobiaceae > Synechococcus_C. The sequence continues at coordinate 22,185 of QCUI01000018.1, read as the reverse complement.
GGAGGCAGGAAGCAGCAGCTGCAGCAGTTGGTTCAAAAGGTTGAGCAGATTCCAGCCCAGCCAGCAGAGGCCGGCGTAGCTCACCAGCCCAGTTTTTCCGCCTGGAAGCTCGATCAGCCAGGCGATCAACAACATGGCGATGGGCGCCACTAGCAATCTCAGTGCTGGGTGAAGGCTCCCAAGCTGCCGCGGGTTGATCAGGTGCCATCCCACACTGACTCCAAGGATCAGCAGCACTTGTGCGACAACAGCGCTTCGCTGCAGATAACCAAGCCAGCCGAGGATTTCCCAGAGCAGTTGGCTCATGATTCATTCCCCAGAGCTTTGAGCAGGGAGTTCAGGCTGGATTGTGGGTTTGAGGTTCCAAACACCAATGGAACCAGCACTTGTGCCCCATCACGATCGAGGTTGCGATGGTGAGCCAGCCCTGCCAGGGCTGATTCATGCAGTATCGAATTTTCTCTGGACTGCACCAAAGTGGAGAGCGTTTGGGAACTCCGCACCGGCACTGCCACGGCAGGGTTCACAGGCAGGAAAGAGAGGGAGCGCAGCGACAGATTCCTCTGCACCATCGGGTTGGTGATGAACTGGGCCAGGCTCACGGCCAGTTCACGTTGGCGCGGGCTTGAATTGGCTCCGAGTGCCAGCACCCTCAGGGCATTCACGGGGCTTGCGGTTCCGGCAGGGCCTCTAGGCAGCGGCGAAACCCCGAGGTTGTCGCCCATCAGTTTTCTGAGTCGCAGCAGGCTGTTGGAGTTGCAGCTCACCCAGTCGAGCTCACCATCTTTGAGCAGGTTTTCCAGTTGTCCCTGGTCCTGGAAAAAGGAGATGTTCTGCTGTGCACTGGCCTGTTGCAACCATGCCAGCCATGCCACCAGCTTTTCGGTGTCCTGTGCAGTCAGGTTCTGGTCATCGTTGGCGCGGGCCAGGCTTTGCATGGCTCCCAGGCTGCCTGCGGTCCACAGCGATTCCGAGAAGTTCACCGCTAATCCGACCCGTGTTCCGGATGCGCCCTGTTGAAGCAGCTCCTGCAGAGTGGTGGGAGGGTTCTGAACGATCTCGCGGTTGAAGCAGGCGATCTGTGGGTAGATCACCATTGGCTGGGCCGTGATGCGCCCATCGTCGAGCTTCACCCGTTCCCACAGAGTTTCATCTGTTTGTTGGAGTTGAAATGCCTTAACAGGAATCTCGTCAGTGAGCCCGTCGCGCAGCAACTGATTGGCCTGAGTGGCATCCGTCACCACAAGATCTGGTCCCAGATCTGAGGCATTGCGGCGCTGGATTTCGTGACTGAGATTGGCGCGGTTGTAAAGCGCGACCTGCACTTGCACGTTGGGTTTGATCTTGCGGAAGTCGCCGATGATGAGCTGAATCCGCTGGCGGAAATCGGTCTGCGTAGCGGTGTCGATTTCGCTGTCCTGGTCGATCACCATCGCCAGGTAAAGCATCACCGGCAGCTGATTGCCGAGGCGACTGCAACCGCTGACGCTGAGCAGCAGGGTGGAGAGCAAAACGCTCGCTGCCAGCGGAGCACGCACGATCGAGAGGTGATTGGCCGAACCATTCTGATCGTGAAATTCGTGGCTGTCTCGCCACTGCTCTTTCGACGGCCATTGGGCTGGCCCGCTGGACCCGGTTGTTGATGTTGCGGCCGCGTGTTGTTCAGACCGCTGTTTTGCGAGCATGGTTCGCTGTTGTTGCGCGCGTCCCGTGTCCGAGCTGGCCAAGACCTATGACCCAGTGGGAACCGAGGCCCGCTGGCAGCAGGCCTGGGAGGACCAAGCTGCTTTTCATCCCGACCCCAAGGCGCCTGGGGATCCGTTTTCGGTGGTGATCCCACCTCCGAACGTCACCGGCAGCCTGCACATGGGCCACGCCTTCAACACTGCCTTGATCGACACGATCGTGCGCTACCAGCGCCTGGCGGGAAAAAATGTGCTCTGCCTCCCCGGCACTGACCATGCCTCGATCGCGGTGCAGACGATCCTTGAGAAGCAGCTCAAGGAGGAGGGCAAGACCCGTCATGATCTTGGCCGTGATGCGTTTCTGGAGCGGGCCTGGCAGTGGAAGGCCGAAAGCGGCGGCCGCATTGTCGATCAGCTGCGCCGGCTCGGCTATTCGGTGGATTGGGGCCGTCAGCGTTTCACGCTCGATGAAGGTCTGAGCGAGGCCGTCAGAGAAGCCTTCGTGCGGTTACACGAACAGGGGCTGATCTATCGGGGCGAGTATCTGGTGAACTGGTGCCCCGCCTCCGGTTCGGCGGTGAGTGATCTGGAGGTGGAGATGAAGGAGGTGGATGGTCACCTCTGGCATTTCCGCTATCCCCTCTCCAGCGGTGACGGTCACCTGGAGGTGGCCACCACCCGGCCCGAGACGATGCTGGGCGATACGGCTGTGGCTGTGAACCCCAGCGACGACCGCTATGCCCACCTCGTGGGCCAGACCCTCACCCTGCCCTTTGTGGGGCGGGAGATTCCGATCGTCGCCGACGACCATGTGGAGAAGGAGTTCGGCACCGGCTGCGTCAAGGTGACGCCCGCTCACGATCCCAACGATTTCGCCATCGGCCAGCGCCACGGTCTGCCCCAGATCACGGTGATGCGCAAGAACGGCACGATGAACAAGGAGGCAGGAGAGTTCGAGGGGCTGGATCGCTTTGAGGCCCGCAAGGCTGTGGTGGCCGGTCTTGAGGATCTGGGCCTGCTGGTGAAGGTGGAGGACTATCGCCACAGTGTTCCCCATTCCGACCGGGGCAAGGTGCCGGTGGAGCCCCTGCTGTCCACTCAGTGGTTCGTGAAGACCGAGCCCTTAGCGGCCCGTTGCCGCAAGGCCCTCGAGCAGCAGGATCCATGCTTCATTCCCGAGCGCTGGGAGAAGGTGTATCGCGACTGGCTCACGGACATCCGTGACTGGTGCATCAGCCGTCAGCTGTGGTGGGGCCATCGCATTCCGGCCTGGTTCGTGATCAGTGAGACCGGTGGCAAGTACACCGACACCACGCCCTATGTGGTGGCACGCAATGAAGCGGAGGCTCTGGAGAAGGCCAGGCAAGAGTTCGGTTCAGCCGCCCTGATTGAGCAGGACGAAGACGTGCTCGACACCTGGTTCTCCAGCGGCCTCTGGCCCTTCTCCACCCTGGGCTGGCCAAACGCTGAGAGTGCCGACCTGCAGCGCTGGTATCCCACCAGCACTCTGGTGACAGGCTTCGACATCATTTTCTTCTGGGTGGCGCGGATGACGATGATGGCCGGTGCCTTCACGGATGCGATGCCGTTCAAGGACGTCTACATCCACGGCCTGGTGCGGGATGAGCAGAACCGCAAGATGAGCAAGAGCGCCGGCAACGGCATCGATCCGCTGCTGTTGATCGAGCGTTACGGCACCGATGCATTGCGTTTCGCCCTGGTGAGGGAAGTGGCCGGTGCCGGGCAGGACATCCGGCTGGACTACGACCGCAAGAAGGACACCTCCGCCACCGTTGAAGCCTCGCGTAATTTCGCCAACAAGCTCTGGAACGCCACCCGCTTCGCGTTGATGAATCTGGATGGCAACACGCCGGCCCAGCTTGGAGATGCCGATCCCGCTGTACTGCAGTTGGCGGATCGCTGGATCCTGTCACGCCTGGCCAGGGTGAACCGTCAAACAGCAGATCGCTACAGCCGCTACGGCCTGGGGGAAGCGGCCAAGGGGCTGTATGAGTTCGCCTGGAACGACGTTTGCGACTGGTATCTGGAGCTGAGCAAGCGCAGGCTGAATCCAGGTGACAACGCCAGCGTTGAAGCTCTCGCTGACCAGCGCACTGCCCGGCAGGTGCTGGCCAAGGTGATCAGTCAGATGCACTTAATGCTGAATCCGTTGATGCCGCATCTCACCGAGGAGTTGTGGCACAGCGTCACCGCTGAGCCTGAGACAACGTTTTTGGCACTCCAAGCCTGGCCGGCTGTCGATGAGGCAGCCCTTGATGACGATCTCGAGGCATCGTTCGCCGAATTGATCGCCGCCATCCGCGTGGTGCGCAATCTGCGGGCGGTGGCAGGCCTCAAGCCCTCCCAGACCGTTCCGGTGCGTTTCGTGAGTGGCCGCGGCGATCTTGTTGAGGTGCTGCAGCAGGGGATGGCCGACATCACCGCGCTCACCAGAGCTGAAACGGTTCAGGTGATGACACCGTCTGAGGCGGATGCAGCACCGGTGACCAAGGCTCTGGCTGGCGTCAGCGGTGAGCTTCAAGTGTTGCTTCCGATCGAAGGCCTGGTTGATCTCGATGCCCTGAAGGCACGTCTGGAGAAGGACATCGCCAAGGCCGAGAAGGAGATCAAGGGATTGTCCGGTCGACTGTCCAATCCCAATTTCGCTGACAAGGCACCGGCTGCGGTGGTGGCGGAATGCAAGGCCAACTTGGCCGAAGCTGAGTCACAGGCAGATCTGGCGCGCAGACGTTTGGACGATCTCAGCTGAGTCGCTTCCGCCGTTCAGATCCCTAGCCTTCGTCAAGCTCTGCCCATGACCGCTGGACTCTCCGTTGATCACGGTCGAAAGGCTGAGCAAGACGTACCGCGTCGCTGATAAACAGCCTGGTTTGGCCGGCACCTTGCGGCATTTTCTGCGTCGTCGACAGCGCGATGTGTTCGCGGTGCGGGATGTTTCGTTTGAGATCGCTCCCGGCGAGATGGTGGGCTTTCTCGGAGCCAATGGAGCCGGCAAGACGACCACGCTCAAAATGCTCTGTGGGCTGATCTATCCCAGTTCCGGTCAGGTGCTGGTGGCTGGTCATCAACCCCAACGACGGCATCCTGATTTTCTGCGGCGGATCACGCTCGTGATGGGCCAGAAGCAACAGCTCATCTGGGATCTGCCGCCAATGGATTCGTTACGCGTCAACGCGGCGGTGTACGGCATTCCGGATCGCGTTGCCAGCAGACGCATCGCCGAGCTGTCGGACCTGCTTGAGCTGGGCGAAGAACTCACCCGTCCGGTGCGCAAGTTGTCGCTGGGTCAGCGCATGAAGGCCGAGTTGCTTGCTGCCTTGCTGCACGAACCCGAGGTGCTGTTTCTGGATGAACCGACCCTGGGGCTGGATGTGAATGCCCAGATGCGGGTGCGCCAGTTTCTTGCCGATTACAACCGCCGCACTGGTGCCACTGTTTTGCTCACCAGTCATTACATGGCCGACATCACAGCCCTATGCCCGCGGGTGCTGCTGATTCATCAGGGGCAGTTGTTTCACGACGGAGCCCTGGATCGCCTTGCTAGTCGTCTGGCGCCGGAGCGCCATGTGCGGCTCGAGCTGAAAGAGCCTGCGCCTGCAGAAGCCTTCACCGGGTTAGGTCGGCTCGACAGCCTTGAGAACTGTGAGGTCAACTTGCGAGTGGAGCCTTCCTCTCTCACCAGGGTTCTGGCGGAGGTGTTGGAGCGTTTCGAAGTGCGCGACCTGGAGGTGAATGATCCTCCGATCGATCAGCTGATCGGCGAGTTGTTCCGCCAGGGAAGCCTCTGATGCGGATCTTTGGGCTCAACCGGAGAATCGTGCGTGCGCTGCTCGGCAGTCAGTACGCACACATGCTCGAGTACCGAGCTGAGATCGCTCTCTGGGCCTTGTCTGGAGTATTGCCATTCATCATGCTCAGCCTCTGGAGCGGCAGTGACGCGCGAGCTCAACTGGGTTTGGACGGAGTGGCTCTGGATCGTTATTTCCTCAGCGCTTTTCTGGTGCGTCAGTTTTCGGTGGTTTGGATGGTCTACGCCTTTGAGGAAGATGCGCTGCTGGGAAGGCTGTCGCCTTATCTGTTGCAGCCTCTCCATCCCCTCTGGCGCTATGTGGCTTCGCATCTGGGTGAGCAGCTCACCCGTCTGCCCTTTGCTGCTGGCATCGCCGGTGTGTTTTTTCTGATTCAGCCGCAGGCCTTTTGGATTCCATCGCTGGGTGGATTTTTGCTGGCCTGGATCGCCACCTGGATGGCCTTTGCAATCGCCTTTCTGCTTCAGAGCCTGATTGCATCGCTGTGTTTCTGGAGTGAGAAGGCCACGGCGCTGGAGCGGTTGCTGTTTCTTCCCTTTCTGTTTTTCTCCGGACTGCTGGCTCCGCTCACGGCCTTCCCGCCCGCAGTGCAGGACTGGGTGCGCTGGACACCGTTTCCCTATCTGATTGATTTTCCGGCTCGGGTCCTTTCCGGTGATGCGGTCAATCTGGCAGCGGGCTTCGGGGCACAGCTGGCCTGGGTGTTGCTGCTGCTGCCGCTGGTGTTGTTGCTCTGGCGAGCCGGTGTTCGGCGCTACAGCGCCATGGGGGCCTGAGATGGGGCGCTATTGGCGAACCTTGCGCCGTTTCTGGGGTACCGCTCTGGCCACCCAGCTGGAATATCAGCTGAATGTGGTGGTGGAGCTGCTGGCCGTGGTCCTCAGCCTGGGCGGCAGCCTGCTGCTGTTGTCTCTCTTCTTCGGGCCCGGCCGGGAGCTTGGAGGATGGAACTGGAACCAGGCTTTGATCGTCCAGGGCTTCTACACCGTGTTCGACGGCATGACGACCGCATGGCTGCGGCCCAACCTGGGAGCGATCGTCACCTATGTGCGGGAGGGCACCCTTGATTTCGTGCTGCTTAAACCGATCGATAGTCAGTTCTGGGTGTCATTGCGCACGTTTGCTCCAGCAGGGCTTTCTGAAGTTGTTCTGGGCCTTGGCCTGGCCGGTTGGGGCGCGCACCAATCCGGCGTCGTGTTGACTCCACCTTTACTGGTCGCCGTGTTGCTGATGCTGATGGTGGCTGCAGTGATCCTTTATTCGCTCTGGTTTCTGATCGCTGCCACCAGCATCTGGTTCGTGAAGACTTGGAACGCCACGGAAGTGCTGCGGGCCGTGCTGGCATCGGGGCGCTACCCGCTTGAGGCCTATCCCGCCTCCTTGCGGCTGCTGTTCACCTTGGTGGTTCCTGTGGCGTTTCTCACCACAGTGCCTGCTGAGGTGCTGCTGGGTCGGGCTTCACTCCCCTTGCTGGCTTTGGGGTTTGTCTTGGCTGGCGGCTTTTTTGCTGCTGCCAGGGGGTTCTGGTTGTTCGCGTTGCGGCACTACACCTCGGCCTCCAGTTAGTTGGTGGCTTTGATGCCATTGTCAGCAAAAGCGACCCAGATGGCCTGCCTTAATTCACTCCCGATGGTCAAGGCCTCGAGAGGATTAGGAACTGAAAACTTGAGTTTGTAGTCGATCGATGATTCAGAGAAATCGATGGCAAAGGCTTTTGGTGACGGCATTTTGAGCACTCGCTGATGTTTTTTAGCAACTTGTTCAAGCACAGCGATCACGGCCTTCGGTTCGTGCTGGTAATCAGCACTCACATGAATCGATTCACGCCGGTCGTTTTCTCCAGCGGTGAAGGATTCAGCATCCTTAGTGAAGAAGGTGAAGTTGGGGATCAATAAGGTCGCATCATCACGCGATCTTGATAATTCAGTGGCTCTGAGGCCTAGTTTCGTAACACGGCAGGGATCTCCGTTGATCATTAGAACTTCCCCTGGTTGAATCCAACCTTCGAGTAAAAGCCAGATACCGCTCAGAAGATTAGTCATGATTTCTTTGAGGCTAAAACCAAGGCCAAAGGACAAACCACCTGAGATCCATAACAAAGCCGTGGCGTTGAAACCTGCCTGCAGGGCTATTAATAAAGTGCCGATACCGACGATTAGGTATTGAATAAGTTGTTCGAGTAGTTTGCGACTTTGCGTTTTGGTTCTCAGAATAGTTTGCAACAGCCAGGCCATCATAAAGGCTATTGTTCGGCTGCAAACGAAGATTAGATAGAGGCCCACGAGTGATACAAAAACATTGCCGATCGCAAGCTCTGCCTCAAGAATGGTGCCTACCTGAATGAGTGCGATCGATGAAATACTGCTCAGACGATCGATGAAATAAACAATGGCGGCGACCAGAATGGTTGGCCGTACCACCTTGCCTAGCCAAGGTGTGAATCGAGAAGCGTTGCCTCTCTTTTGAAGTTTTAGCTCTAACCAGCTCACGACGTTCCATAGACTCCAGATCCAGCCGAACTGCGTGCTGATTCCTGTGGGAACAGCAATGAGTTTTAGTAAAATGCTGGGTACCAGCAGTAGCAGGGGACCAAAGAGCAGGTCGAGAGAGGAAGACACACGGTGGCCCTTCCTGTATTTGTGCAAGATCGTTGCTGCGATGAGGGCTAATAGAATGAATCCCAATTGCCAGCTAACGGCTTGGCGATCGAGATATCCAAGCCAGGCAGAGAGCTCCTTGAGAACTGCATTCATGGCTCGCTGCCTTGTTTGAAGTTGGAAAGAATATCTAATGCTTGATCCACTTTTAAGTAGCCACTGGTTAGATCAGCGAGGGCGGAACTAACTTCTTGGTATCGATTGGGATGATTCTTGTGACCTGATAAAAAGTCGATCACCCCAGGCCACTCCTTCGTATATCCTCTGACCTGCTTGTTAAAGGATGTATTCAAGGCTTGCAATGTTCGCGAGCTGCTAATTGGAATTGACACATGTTTGTTGGTCGCTAGAAAGTCAGCGTTGCGGAGCATGAGCTGCCTTTGTATGATCACATTTGTGCTTGATTGAATATATTTAATGGCGGTATCTCGTTGTGCTGGACTGGAATTTATTCCGAGTCCAAATGAGATAAAGCTAGGCCAGGGGAAGGCAGCAGTTCGTGCACCATTCGGAAGTGCAGACACTCCAAGAGAGTCCCCCATCTTGTTGCGAATTTTTTCAATCTCTGAGGCACGACAGGTGATCCAGTCGAGTTCATTGTTGATCAACGATGCATCTAGTCGTACGTAAGATTTGAAGAAAGAAATATTTTGATAGAACGCAGCTTTGCGAAGCCAAGCAAGCCAAGAGTGAATTGCTTTTGTATCTGCGCTTTTGCTTTTATTGAGCCCGAGTGCGCTGATCTCTTTGATGGCGCCCAATGAACCTGCTGTCCATAGAAGCATTGCTGGCTCTAAAGATAAGCCGACACGTGTTCCACTGGCGGTGAGTTTTTCCAGCTCTGGGATGGTTTGAGGTGGAGATGGAACAGTTTTTTTGTTATAGCAAGCTACCTGCGTAAAAGTCAAAAAAGGTGCTGCAATATATTGGCCATCAGTGCTTGCAATTTCTTTTAGTAATGGGTCGTATGTCTGATCCCAATCGATTTGAGCTGGAAGCGGAGCTGCAAATCCCTCCTGGTGAAGGAATTTGATGATGATCTCATTTGAAATGATCAGATCTGGGCCTAAATTGAGTTTGCTATCCCTGATAATATCTTCCCAAATTCGAGCGCCTTTGTAAACAGACAAGACAACCTGAACTTCGGGATGAGACCGTTTGAAATTTTCTGTGAATTCCGCAATTCTCCCCTCAATGCGTGTTTTCGTTGCCTTCGAGAAGTTGACTTCGTCTATGCCATAAGCAATGAAGAGTGTGTTTCGTGGCTGAAAGCCTTTGCCGCAGCCCATTAAGAGGTTTGTAATGGCTAGTGCGGCAATGACCAGCGGGATTTTTGGACGTCTTGGCAACAGCATTGCAAAGTTAATCGTTGCACCTTGTTATGTTATCTGTGGCCTTGCATCTCTGCAAATAAAAAAATAAAAATAGAGCTCAATTGTAATTGTTCAACGCATGCATTTGAATCATTTGTTCAGATTATGCTGACATTCCTGATGTTGAAGAGCAAAGTATTGCAGGTGCTGTTTGGATGACTTGCAAGTTATTCGTGTATGGTTTGTTTTGGCCGCCAGGTTTCAGTCTATCCGCGGAGAGTCCTTCAGCTTCGCTGAGCGAGGGAGGATCATTCTTGCTCTTGCCTGCCTAGGGCAGCATTGATTGCATTTGGAGCGATATTTGGTGCAGGGTACAGTGTGGTGCAATCAAAGGCAAAGTCAGCGCCGCTGCGTTGAACAATTCCTGCGATGTCAAGGAAAATGGATTGCTGAATATCTAGCCAGTCTTTCCATACCGTTGTTTTAGTGAAGCAGTAAACCATCATGTTGATGGATGAGGCATCCCATTCGTTGAAGTTGACAAGAATAATCTGACTCTGGTCAATGTCTGGATGTTGCTGAAGGCGCTGGCGCACTTCTTTGGTGATGCCATCAATTTTGCCTAAATCTTCATAGCGCAAGCTGATATTCGCGCGAATTCTGCGGTTATACATTTCCCCAGGATTTTGAATCGGGTTTGTTGCAAATACTGAATTCGGGATGTAAAGGGGCCGGCGGTCAAAGGTGCGAATCCGTGTGTAGTACCAGCCAATGTTTTCAACAGTGCCTTCCAGGTCGTTTGCGTTGATCCAGTCGCCTTCTCGAAATGGACGGTTGAAAAACAGCATGAAGCCAGAGAGAAAGTTCTGACTGATTTGTTGGGTTGCGAAGGAGAGGCCTATGCCTGCTCCGCCCAGCATGGTGGCAATGGCTCCCGATGGAACTCCGAAGTTCACCATCAGAGCTGCGGTCACAACAAGCAGCACAGCAATGGTGTAAAGCCTGCTCATCACATTGATCAGCATGGACTCATCCTGCTGGTCTTCGATTTGAATCCACCGCCTCATTGCGGTAGATCGCAGCACGGTCTGGCCGATATTCATCACGGCCCAGGTGATACTGGCGATCACTAGGGTTGTGGAAATCCTGTTCACCTCAGTCTGAGCCAGGAGTCCCAGCTCAAGCCCTTCGTTGAGCTGATGGATGATCCAGCTGGCGTAAAGCGAGGTGCCGAGCCCGAACAGCACAGGGCGTCGCAGCGCTGCGGCGAGATGGCTGCCCATGTTGCGTCCATGGCGGCTCAGGATCTGCAGCAGCAGCCAGGCACCGAGAAGAGCCAGGGTTCCCACCAGCAATCCAGTGTTGGTTTGCAGGAATTGCAGGTGTAATTTCACGGCCAAATGAGACTCAGTCACGAGACCCGTGCGTCGCAGTCGCGAACCTAGCTCATGTCTTCTGCAGCGTCTTGATCAATCACCTGCTCAGCTTGCAGCTGGGGCCTGAGGCTTTGTTGCGTTTTGGGCGGCCACTCCATCGGGTAGATCTGGCGCTGAGGGAAGGGAATGGTGATCTTCTCTTTCTCGAAGCGTTTCCAGATCGCACGACGCAAATCACTGCCCACATTGAATGCATCGAGAGGATCTGCGACCCAGAACAACATCTTGTAGTTGATCGAGGATTCAGCAAATTCAGTCACAAAAGCCGCTGCAGGCGGATACTTTCTCACCTTGGAATGTTCTGCTGCGATCTCCAGCAGCATGTCGATGATCTTGTCGGGGTCATGTCGATAAGCCGCACCCACCACCACGCTGTCGCGCCTCGAGGTTTCTGTCGCTGTATAAGACGCGGCTTCCTGAGTAAAAAAGTTTTGATTGGGAATTAGCAGTTCGGCGCCATCTCGACCACGCCTCAGCTGTGTGGCCCGTAGACCCAGTTTGCGCACGGTGCAGGGGTCACCGTCGATCATCAGAATCTCACCAGGTCGAACGGATCCTTCGAACAGCAGCCAGATGCTGCTGATGAAGTTGGAGATAATTTCTTTGGTGCCGAATCCAATTCCCACTGATAATCCACCGGCGATTGCAATAAAGGCGTTGCCGTTGATGCCGATGTAATAGGCCACGCCGATGATGCCGATGCCGATCACGCTGTAGCGGAACAACAGCTCCAGACCACGCTGATTGCGTTTCCGGACTCCGAAGATCACACCGCTCAACCAGGCCATTAATGCTGCTGGCCTGGAGGCAATGGTCACGATCAGATAAATCGCCACAATGGCCGTATACATTTTGCCGAGAGTCATCTCAACTCCGAAGAGATTGGCGACTCCAATTCTCGCGAGGTTTTCGCGACTACCCAGCAGGCTCAGCAGCGACAAAGTTGCTGTAAAGACATAGATCGGTTTGAAAAGGGTGGTTTCTATTTCTGCAATCGGGAAGCGGGGATTGGTTTTTTCCACCAACATTTTCAAGGGCGTGAATAGATTCCAGCCAAGCCAGAGCAGTCCGAAGTAACGCAGCAGTCCGAAGGGAACCTGGATTAGCGCGAAGACTGCTGCCATCAACAGCACCAGTGCTGGTCCCATCAACACCCGGATTGAATCTGGGAAGCGTTGATGCAGCCCTGCTCGATTCAGTAGGCGCTGCAGGCGTTGGTTGCGCCTGAGAAGAATGCTGCGTGTGCGCGCAATCAAAAGCACGAACAGCACCAGGACTAGCTGAATCAGAACAGGCCAGCGCTGCACAAACGACAGCCAGCTGACTATTTCGACCAGGATTTCTCCGGGCGCCACCGTGATCAGAAGATTGGAGAGGGTCGACATCATGAGGATGGGCTCAACACGGTCTGCAGTCGCTCAGCTGCCTTGGTAGGCGTTTTCGCACCAAAGATCACATCATTAATGATGTTTTGAATGGTTTTGGCGAGCTTTGGATTTCCATCGATGGCAGCAACAATTTCGTCGCCAATTTTGATTTCTTGATTGCCTTTGAAGATGTAGAGCTTCTCGATTCCAGGAATCTGTCGGTTGATGATCGTGGCCGCTGCTGGATTCACTGGGTAATTGGTGCGGTAACGCAGTGACCAGGTCTTTTGGGCCCATGGTTGAACGATGAATTGCATCAGTTCTTCAGCGGTCTGTCGCTGACGCGGACTGGAGTTGCGGCCCAGACCCCACACCTGGAGTTTGCTAATAGGCGTGGCTGGAGCTGCGGGTCCAGCGGGCAAAGAAGTAATTCCGAGATTGTCTTTCATGGCTTCCCTCAGTTGAGGTAGCTGCGAGGTCCAGCAGCTGATCCAGTGGAGTTGGCCCCCAATCAGTTGCTTGCGCAATGTGGCCTGATTCCTGAGGAACATCACGTTCTGCTGATAGCTGGCATCCCGCAGCCAGCTCAGCCAGCGAACCAAGTGCTGGGTTTGTTGTGCGGTGGGTTGTTGGCCACGCAGCGAACTCACCAATGCGCTGCCGGCTTTGAAACCGCTCATGCTCCAGTAGAGGTCTTCAAAGTTCTGGGTGATGCCAAATACCTGACCCTCACTGCTCTGTTTGGACATGTCTACGAGCGTTGCTGGCGGCTCCTTGAGTTTGCGTTTGTCGAAACAGGCGAGCTGGACGAACTGGGAGACCGGAAGACCTGTCACTTCGCCATGGGAGTTGGTGACGCGTTGCAGTAAGCCTGGTGCAATGGAGTTGCGTTGCTCTGGCGTGATGGGCACCGGGTCCAGCAGCTTCGCTTCGGAGAGTTCCTGGATGACGCGGGCATCGCCCATCACAAGATCCGGACCCAGTCCGCTGAAGGTCTGGCGTTCCAGTTCTGATTCGACGGCAGCTTCTGAATAGAGCGCGGGTTGGATGCGCAGGCCCGGAACCACATCCCAAAGATTGTTCTGAAAGCTGCTCAGACGCTTCCGGTCCCTGGAACTGTCAATCGGGGTGACTTTTTCATTGGTCGGCAGGATGCGTGCCACCCGCAGCAATTTGATCGGGGTTCGACCGCTGCTGCTGCAGGAGCTCAGCAGCCCAGCGGTGCAGAGAAGCCCCAGCAGCAGCAGGCGCTGTCGGATCAGTGGTGCCTGGAGAAGTTGATGTTGCACGGCAGCCTGCAAGTCTTCCGTTCAAGGACTCGACGCTAGATCCTGACAAGGCTTGGGTCAGTGTTCTGATGTCACTGGTTGTCTGAGCCAGTGTGGTGCTGTTGTGTTGTTGCTGCGGTCCTAGGAACAGTGATGGCACCAGGTGATCGCAGTAATGGATGAAGGATGGAAGCAATCGTTCAGCTGATTGACACCGACGCTCTTCTGGCATGGCTGCAGTCGCCCGGGGGAGCCCTGCTGTTCATTCCCCTTTATGCCGTCTGGGTGACCCTGCTGCTGCCTGGGATCTGGGCTTCGATGCTGGCCGGTGCGTTGTACGGAACCTGGTGGGGGAGCCTGATTGTGTTTGCTGGGGCGACTCTTGGAGCGGAGGCTGCATTCCTGCTTGGTCGGCACTGGCTCAGGGGCTGGGCGCAGCAGCGTTTGATTCGTTTCCCGAAGTTGCTGGCGATTGAGAAGGCCGTCAGTCGGGAGGGGTTTCGCTTGGTGTTGCTGACGCGCCTCTCACCCGCTTTCCCGTTCTCTTTGCTGAACCTGGCCTACGGACTGAGTGAGGTGAGTCTGCGCGATTACAACCTCGGTTTGATCGGGATCATTCCCGGCACGATTCTGTTCTGCGCTCTCGGCGCCCTGGCCGGTAGCGCAGCAAGGTTTGGTGAGGTGCTGGCTGGAGAGACCTCTGCGCAGGCCTGGGTGCTTCGGGTCGTGGGAGTGCTGGCCACGGTGGGTGTGGTGTGGCTGGTGGGACGCTCCGCTCGCAAAGCCCTTCAGGAAGCAGGTGCTGATGCTCAGGATCCTGAGCTCTGATCAGGATCAGGCAGACGCCAGTCACGCAGAGCGGCGATCACAACAAACCAAGCCAGCCTGGCTTGGGATGTGAATCCGCTGCGGCTGCTGAGGTCGGCATATTTGGCCCGACCGCACTCCGTTTTGATCCACCTTAAGATGGGTGGTTGATCACTTTCTGAGTTGTTCATTGCCTTGATGGAAGCGCTGAAGTACCGCTGAATTTGTTGATCTGATTGGGAATCACGCTGATCGTGATCTTGGCGTCATCAAGGTTGAACTCTTCTTTGGCGCTTTTCATGATGGTGTCGGAGAGCTCATTGGCCAATTCTTCGCTGAGAACACCCTTTGGTGCGCTGAAGACCAGATCCACGTCGGCTTTGTTGTTAAGTACCCGCACATTGCTGAACAGCAGGCGCACCCTCTGCCAGAGATAGGGGTTCTTGCTGGTGATCTTGAGCTGATTGACCTGACCTGCTTTAAAGGTGTCGAACCTGCTGACAATTTCCTGCCTGATGCTGAAGTCATGCAGAGCTGAAGACAGGGGAACGCACAACAGACCAAGTAGAGCCAGCCACACCAGCAGATTGCGCCAGCACTGAACGACGCTTCCGTAGCGCTGAACGAGAAAGATGAACAGGCTGGCCACCGTGATCCCGATCAAGTTGACCAGAAACAGCAGGAAGGAGCCTTCGGAGATCTGATTGGTGATGCCGGCCACCGTGCCGCGACCAAACACCGCCACCACCTCATTGCCCATGCTCAGGCCGATGCCGCAAACGCACAGTGGTGGAACCAGCGCTACGGCGATGGCAACACCGGCCAGCGAATTCGACAGCCGTTCGCGGGTCATGCTGAAGGATCCGGCCACAGCAGCCGCCACGGCCACTCCGAGGTCAATCAGGTTGGGCGCCGTGCGAGCCGTCATCTCCCGATTCACTTCACTCACATCCAGCAGTGATGACAGCAGTGCTGCGGTGGCGATCACGGTGAGCACGCCGATCACCACCGTTAGCAGCGAGCGCTTCGCCAGCTTGTTGTTGCTGATCGAGAGTGCAAAAGCGAGGCTGAGGATTGGATCCATCAGCGGAGCCACGATCATGGCTCCGATCACCACCGCCGTGCTGTTGGCGATTAGGCCCAGCGTGGCGATCACCGCTGCGCACAGCAGCAGCACGAAAAAGCCAAGTGAGGGCTTTGATGAAGCGATTCGGGCCTGGTAGAGCTCCTTGCGTGGGATCCGGTTTTCGAGGTTGATCTTCCACTCACCGGACAAATTGTCCAGAACGCTTCGACGGGGAGATGAAGAGTCCACTGGGGCTAGACGCTGGGCATAACTGCCTGTTCAGTCTCCGCCATCACATCCCTTGATCGGATGCATTGATCATGGACAACGCTTGTCAGGTGTCGATGGATTTGAGCAAGGCGATCAGCCCCGCTTCATCAATCACGCTGATGCCCAGTTTGTTGGCCTTCTCCAGCTTGCTGCCGGCCTCGTCTCCAGCGAGCACCAAGGATGTCTTTTTGCTCACGGAGCCACTGACCTTGCCCCCTGCGGCTTCAATCAGCTCTTTCGCCTGAGTGCGGCTCATGGAGGGAAGCGTTCCGGTGAGGACCACGGTCTGCCCAGAGAGCACCCCGATCGTGCTGTTGCGGCTTGCCAAGTCTTGGCGCTCCTGCTCACTGGTGGCCAGGGAGAGTCCCACGTCTTGAAGCTGCTGAATCAGCGTCTGATTGGCTCCGGTGTTGAACCATTGCTGCAGGCTCTGAGTGATCTCAAGACCAATGCCATGCAGCTCGCTGATCGCTTCAGGGTGATCAACGGCTGTTTGGGCAAGCGTGTCGACGTCTGGAAATGCGGCGGCGAGTGCTTTGGCGTTGACCTCGCCTACATGGTGGATGCCGAGTCCATAGAGCTGGCGTGCCCATGGCTGGGCACGGGATGCCTTCATGGCTGATACGAGGTTCTCGGCGCTTTTTTCACCCATCCGTTCCAGGCTGCTCAGCAGCGCGATATCAAGGCGATACAGGTCGGAGATCGCGTGCACGAGCCCCCTCTCCACCAGCTGTTCGATTAATTTGCCGCCCATTCCTTCCACGTCGAGAGCTCCCTTACTGACCCAGTGACGCAGAGCGCCGCGCAGGATTGCCGGGCAGCTGCTGTTCACGCAGCGAGTGGCGGCTTCACCGCTTTCGCGAACCAGCTCGGAGTCGCAGCTGGGGCACTGATGGGGAAGATCAAGGGGCTGAGCACCTTTAGGCCTGAGTTCGGGAAGCACTCGCAGCACTTCAGGGATGATCTCGCCGGCCTTGCGCACCACGATCGTGTCGCCGCTGTGGAGATCCAGTTCCGCCAGTCGGTCAGCGTTGTGCAGGGTG
Organism: Synechococcus sp. AG-679-A04; assembly: GCA_003210775.1. GTDB lineage: Bacteria > Cyanobacteriota > Cyanobacteriia > PCC-6307 > Cyanobiaceae > Synechococcus_C. The sequence goes on along the minus strand of QCUI01000018.1, from coordinate 5,443 downwards.
GCGCGACTGACGCTGGTTCCAGCCAGTGCAACCGGTTCGAATTCGGCCACTGGAGTGATCACGCCGGTGCGCCCCACCTGGCAAGTGAGGCGTACCAGCCGGCTTGGAGCTTCCTCGGCTGGGTATTTCAGAGCGATGGCCCAGCGTGGTGCTTTCTGCGTGAAGCCTGCGGTGTCCTGGAGCCGCAGGTCGTCGAGCTTCACCACCACTCCATCAGTGGCGTAGTCAAGGTCGTGACGGCGGTTGTCCCATGTGTTGAAAAAGGTCTCCACCGCAGCGAGATCCGGCAGCAGTGCTGCGTTGGGATTCACACGGAAGCCTGCGCTTCTCAGCCAGCTGAGGCATTCCCACTGGCTGGTCGGGCGTGGCCCATCCCAGTCGTCCGGTAAATGCAGTGTGTACGCGAAGAAGTCCAGACGACGTGCCGCCACCACTTTCGGATCGAGCTGGCGCAGGGTGCCGGCACAGGCATTGCGGGGATTGGCGAACAGTGGTTCATCCCGCGCTGCCCGCTCGGCATTGATGGCAGCGAAGGTGCGATCGGGAATCAGAGCTTCGCCGCGAACTTCCACCCAGGCCGGTGGGGGATCGAGATGCAGCCTCAGCGGGATCGACGCGATGGTGCGCACATTGGCGGTGATCTCTTCTCCCTGTTCGCCATCACCGCGGGTGGTACCTCGGATCAGCACGCCGTTCTCGTAGCTGAGAGCAAGGGCATTGCCGTCGATTTTGAGCTCACCGACCATCGCCAGTGCTGGCAGGGGATCATCCGCTTGTGGCTCTCTGTCGAGCACCTTCAGCAGACGTGCGTACCAGCTACGCAACTCCTCGGGACTGAATGCGTTGTCGAGGCTGAACAGCGGGATGCGGTGGGTCACGCTGGTGAAGCCCTCAGAGGGCGTGCCGCCCACGCGCTGGGTCGGACTATCGGTGGTCACCAGTTCGGGGTGATCCGTCTCTAGATCCAGTAGTTCGCGATAAAGCCGGTCATAGACCGCGTCCTCCAGCTCGGGAGCATCCAGCACGTAGTACGCGTGGGCGGCTCGGGTGAGCAGTTGCCTCAGTTCAGCGGCTCGCTCGCTGATCTGGTTGGGCTCGGTATGTGGAGCTGGCGCTGTCACGGGCAGGACGAATCAGCTCTTGACGGGAGCGATGCGCTCGATTTTCCAGCTGTCTTCCACCTTGGTGAAGGTGAAGTCGAGGGGCATCTCCTCCTTATTTTCCGCGATCAGCTTCACGGTGAGGATCATGCTGCCCTCTTGCAGGCGTGGTCGGCCTGATTTGAGGTTGCGAAAGCGGTTGAGTTTCAGGCCAGCGAGGAAGCGAATGAACTGCTGTCGGTTGACGTGCTGCCGGTACGACTTGGTGGTGAGCAGATAGGCCGCATCAACACGGCCTGCCGCCACCTGCGTGAAAAATTGCTTGATCAGCGGGTTGATGCCGCGGGCGCTGAGCACCAGCTTCACGGCGGTGACCGTCCAATAAAGAAGCAGGGCGCCACCACCGGCCAGGAGGGCCTTGCTCCCGATCTCCCGCACCAGACCCAGATCCATCAGCTGTTTCCAAGTGAGTGCAGAGTCTGACTGACGGACCGCTGGATGGAGGCAGACTGGGCCGACGTCGTTGTTCAAGGCCTCCGCCATTCATGCCGCTCGAGCCGCTGCTCCCTCTGTTTCATCGCCTGAATCGGGAGTATTTCGAGGGAGCCCTCTGCCAAGGACATCAACCACTGCTGGCGTTGCGTTGGAGTGATGGTCGCCTGCGCCGTACAGCTGGTCTCTACCGACGAGGACCTGCTGTGGCACCTCCATTCGGGCGTGAAATTGTGCTGTCCAGACCATTGCTGGACCCCTTGCCGAGAGAGGCCACGGAAAGCACCCTCTGTCACGAGATGATCCACGCCTGGGTGGACCTGGTGCTGAAGCGAGAGGAAGGGCACGGACCTTGCTTTCGGCATCGCATGGAGGCCATCAATGCGGCCCAGAACCGGTTCGAGGTCAGCGTCCGCCATCGCTTCCCTGTGCCGCAGAGCTCTCCGCGTTGGATCGCGATCTGTCCTCAGTGCGGGAACCAAACTCCGTATCGCCGCAGGATGCGGCAGGCGGCGTGTCGATTGTGCTGCGATCGGCTTCATGGGGGTCGCTGGAATGCCAGTTGTCTGCTTCGCTACGAACCTGCACCGGAGGTGAGCTAAGCGGGATGGAGGTTTTTCTCTGGGTGTTGGAGGTTGGCGGTGTGTCGATCGTTCTGATTGGTCTGCAACGGGAGCGTTGGTTAGAGCACAGACGTCGGTAACGTCGGAGCATGGATTCACGTCGACAACGCTCGCAGCGCAGTCCTGATCCCTTGGACCGGCGTCTTGACCGGTGGTTAGACACTGGACGTCAGCTCGTGGATGGTGTCTCCGGAGCCAGGCCTGGGCGACGCAGTTTCGACCGCCTGGATGGCGCCTCCCGCTTGGATGCGATGGGTCGTTGGGTTGGTGACCGAATTGACTGGCTGTTGGATGAAGAGGATGACTGGCGTGAGCTGTCTGAGCGGCCGCAGAGTCTGCAGTCTGCACGCCCTACCCGTGCGGATGTTTCTTCATCAGTTGAACGATCAACGCCTGCCAGACGCAAACGTCCACTCCAAGCACTCTCCCGCCGCCAGCCCGTGTTGCCTCCGCCAGTGGCCTCGACTAACGACGATGTTTGGCCGGAAGACGACAGTTTCCGGGTGGAGCGCTGGAAGCGATCCGCCAGCCGTGACGTCGTTGTGGATCCAGGGTCTGCGCCAACAGCATCTCCGCCAACAGCCTCGTCGCCAACCTCTCGGTCGTCATCCCGACGCTCCTTGCCGCGTTCCAGTCGCCGTCGCGATTGAGCGCCGGCATTCCTACCTATGGTTGGGATCGTTGCATCAACACGATGAGCAATCTTGTGGTAATTGGTTTCCCCAAGGTGGAAGAAGCTGAGCAGGTTCGGCTTGAGCTGGTGGCGATCCAGGAAGAGCACCTGATCACCCTCGAGGATGCTGTGGTCCTCGAACATGGCAGTGATGGTCACGTGCACCTTCGTCAAGCCATCAACATGACTGCGGCAGGTGCGATGGGAGGAAGCTTCTGGGGACTGCTAATCGGACTGATCTTCGCCAACCCGCTGCTGGGTGTTGCAGCCGGTGCCAGTGCCGGTGCTGCTTCTGGAGCTCTCAGTGATATTGGCATCAACGACAAGTTCCTCAAGGAGCTCACTGAAACCCTGCCTGAGGGCAGCGCAGCACTGGCTCTGCTCGTAAGGGACTCAACGCCTGATCGCGTGATCGAGCGCTTGCGTCGTCACGTTCCTAATGCCCGCTTGGTGCACACCAGCCTCAGCCACACGGATGAGGAGAAGCTCAAAGAACAGCTGGAGCAGGCCCGCAAGCAAGCCGAAGCCTTGCGGATGGCCTGATCCAAAATCAACTCAGTTCAACTCAGTGCCGGTTGCTGAGTGGCCGGCACACCTGATAGCCGCAGCCGCGTCGGCTCAGTTGATGGTTGACGTCCTCCACCAGATCGGTGGGCAGCTCTTCAGCCATCTGATCCGCTGTGGTGGTGATCGACGGGGAGCCGGCCGTCATGGCCTCAAGTAGATCTGCCCATTGGCCGATGCGCTCAGATCGCGTTACTGGTCTGTAACCAAATCGTTCCAGTACGTTTGCGCAGAGATCAGCGTTCCAAAGCACCGAACGTCCACTCATGTGTGGCGTGCGTTGTTCAACGGCACCTGCTGTGAGCGCCGCGTCCGTGGGACGTCCGTGTCTGTCCCGCCATCCCTCATGCTCGAGGGCTCGTCCGCAGTGGATCGAGGAGATGCCGAAATTGCGGCCCAGATCGTTGAGGGTTACCCAGGTGGAGGTCGCCATGGAACCATTGCCGATGTGGCCATGATTGCTTCAGTACAAGAGCCGGCAAGTTGCCAAGTGAAAATCCGCATCAAACGCTGATTTTCTTCATGACGTTGTATGAAGCGGTCGTCTTGGTGCTTCGCCCAGCCAGCGCTCAAGAGCAGGGCTGAACACTTCGCGGATCACGGTGAGCTCTCTCCCCTGCCGGAAGAAGCGGTAATGGCGGCTCCAGAAGGGTCCGCGTTCGCCAAATCCTTCTTCCAGCCAAGGTTCCGTGACGATTGCCAGTCCATCCACCTCACGGAAGAGTTCTGAGCGCCCTTGGGTGAGGCTGAGCCAGATCGGTTGCTCACGGTTGCTCAGATTGCGCTCTGCTTCGTCTTTGTTCCACCAGCTTTCTGCCCAGGCCAGCGTGGTGTCGCCACAGTTCAGCCAGACCTGACGGCGCAGCAGGGGTGGTTCCAGTTCCTGAACCTCCGCTGGACGTGCTCCGCCTGTTGCGTCGTTGAGGCTGGCGTCCGCGTCCATTGCGATCAGATTCACTTGCACGCTGTGACCAGTGAGCAAGCGCAGGTGTCTGGTGGGACTGCCATCTCCTAACAGCATCAGTCGCCATGGGCCCGGCAGCCAGCCAGGTTCCTCGCCAGCCAGAACAGACGATGTGGGGGCTTCCCACAGCACGGAAGGGGAAGGGATCAGGGAGCTCAAGGTGTTCAGAAGGCACCTCCGACACTCAGGGATTGCGTTGCACCCGATCGCTCAATGACCGCGCCATTGGCGCTGACGCTTTGCAGAGTCCAGCCGCTGTTGCCGATCAATTCACCGGGAACAGTGGAGAGAGAGAGGTCGCCGAGTTGAAAGATGGCGGAGCCTTCGCCGTTCCCTGCGTGGACCACACCGACCAGCAGAGGCTGTGGCGCGACAGCTAATCCTTGATCAGCGATTGAAGCATTGCTGGTGACCTCGGCTGACTGCAGCGGAACCGTGATCGGGTCCAGTTTTGTCGCCGATGCGTTGGGGAGTGCGGTGATCTCCAGTTCGTCTGCTTCTGAAGTCGCTTCGGTTAACGGTTCCGTGACTGTCTGTGATGTGGTCGTTAAAGCAGGCCTGGTTTGTTTGGTGGTGCTTTGCGCTGTTGTGTTGTTGCGGAGTCGTTCGATTAAGGCGAGGTTGCCTTCCCGCTCCATGGCTTGCTGGCTGAGCCTCCAGTGCAGTGTCAGGGCGCTGCTGCCCAAAACGGCAATCAGGCCCAGGGCGGCCAAAGAGACCTGCGGCCAGGACAAACCTGCTGGAGTTTGATGGCTTGCTTCCTTCTGATTCGACAGTGGATTGACCTGAACCTGCACGGTCTTCAGGATGTTGTCGTCATCGTGAAAGACGCGATCGAGAGCCTGCTCGGCGCGCAGGTTCCAGTAAGCCCTGGATGTGGGGATTCGAGGGGGCAACGCAGACCGGTGAGTCCACCAACGCTATCGAGGGTTGGTGCTCGAAGCGAGGGCTGTGCGCTTATGGTCGCGACGCTGCTGCAGTTCCAGCCAGACGAGCAGGGAGCTCAGATCAGCCTGGCTGACACCAG
>QCUI01000017.1 GCA_003210775.1 Synechococcus sp. AG-679-A04 | reverse complement strand
AATAGTTCAACCGTTACCGAAGAGATACTTATAGATCTGATTTGTTAGTTCCAAGTCATTGAGTAAGTACCCAGACATAAGAAATCTTCCAGCTACCTGCCGAGAGGTTTCTTTGAATCAGCATACATCTCTAAGCCCTAATAGATAGCGGCTTGTGGAAAAAGAGTTTTGTGTGTAGTGCAGAAATCAGCTGCGAATTGATTCACTTGCTTAGCAAGCTTATCAGAGTCTTTAAGAAGCTCCTCTTTGGTTCCTTCAGTCGCAACCCACCCGCCGATAGTCGTTCCAGCCTTGCAATCAATAATACTAAGCGAAGGCATATGCGGATCCCATTGAACAGCACTATCAGGATAGATAAAACCAACTGCAAATTCAGATTCTTTTCCTAGAAACTGGTAAGAGGCGAATTGTTTTTTATCGTCCCATTGGAATGCACCTCGGTGTCAAGTATCAGTTATATCTTGTTCCGACAACTGTGCATTCACAGGAATGGCAAGAGCTAAAAGAAACAGCGAGAAGCCAAGGACCTTGGACAGCATTTACTCAAAAATAATAATTAATATGTTAGCCAGACAGAGAGTGGCGTCTACTCGTCGGCGATCTCAGCAGCTCAACCGTGGCGAGTGTCCGGGTAACTCTCTTGGCAGAGCCATGGAAAACCCCAGTACGACAAGATAGACAAAGAGTCACCGGAGCTCAAGGAAGAGCTGACGGACGAAGAGTTGTCAGGACTTTCCGGGGTATTGAGCGTGCAGGAAGGGCAAGAGGCAGAGGTGAAGCCAAAGGGACAACACCCGTTTGCTGGGGCGTAAATGAATGTCGGCCCCGAAGTCCCAGAAGGAGCTTTATTGAAGCTGATGCCTAAAGACCTTCGATAAATGGATGTGAGCTCTGGGACTGAAAGGCACCTAAAGTGCCTCTACATCGATTGAGAAGGTTTGACTGCTGTCTTCGTTGTCAGTTCTTTTGTGTTGGCAGTGCTCCTCTTGAATGAGAGAGATGCCTCGAACAAAGCGGGTGAAGCGAAGGAGAGAGCAATAAAGAACTATAGAGGGGCAGAGAGATGGTTTGTCACTGCCCTTTCTATGGCAAGCAATGAACAAGAGATAATTGATGGGCTTAAAGAGATAGAGAAGGTGGAGAAGAGGAAATGGGATAAAGAGTGGCACTCAGAGAGTAATACCAAGATGAGTATTGACGACCAAAGGTATGTCGATATCTCAATGATCGGGCATCTTCTAAAAATGCACAGTAATAAGCAAGCATAGAGATCATCTATTGGTGAGTTAAATATCTTTGTGCAGGATGAGTGGTGCCAAACCACTAAATCTGTACTCATCAGGTTATATCCATTCCATCGACATTCCTGATCATTTGTACCGGATTGGTACATTCCATCTCTGTGGCATACTTTGATGGAACTTATTCTATAGAAGATGAGAAATTGTCTTCGCCAACCATTCATTCGAGTGATTCATCACTTGAGCCTGTGTCCCCATTTCTGGCGTTCTAATTCGTGCCAGAAGTGGGGTTTTAAATGTCCTGAAATAGATGGTTGCTGAGTCTCGAATCCCTGGATAAGGTTGGTTTCGGCGAAGAATTGCGTCAAAATAACCTTCTGAATTAGTATTGATCAGGTTTTGACCAGCGTCCCAGAGCACAAGGTTTAACTGGTATTCACAAGAGTGGCTGGTTTTTTGGTTGATTATTAAACATTAGGGTTCTCGGTTTGTTAGGTGCCTGTTGATATGAGATATCTCCCGCTCCTTGGCGGTCTGCTCCTCTCAGCGACTCCTGCCATTGCTGACTTTGTAACAATAGACATGGGTTATGGACTTAAGAAGACCTTCGAAATCAAGTCCCGCCGTGGTGATGTGGTCGTGGTCCAGGAAGAACTGTATTTGGGTAATCCAGATCCGTCGAGTTCAACTTGGACGATTAACTGCCCTAAGCGCAAAATGATCGCGACTTACAAAGATGGGATACGGAACACCTGGTTTTCAGATCGAAAGCGATGGTGGTCAACATCCTTCGCTATAAATGCCCACAAGACTCGTGGTTACAACAAAGATGTTGGTGAGTACTTCGAGTACGGATGCAACGGAGTTATCCCAGAAGAATGATTAGTCTTCCTCTGCTTCAGCTAAGGCCGTAAACCACTCTCTGAGTTGCTGGGGGTTCTGATCCCTATTCGTGTAAGACCTTTGTACCAATGCCAGTCGCTAAGCAAACAACAGCCTCATGCCACACCAGCATCGGTTCTGGATTCTTATTTGTAATCCCCCATGAGGGGCAAAGGTGGCCTTCGCTCAATGGCTCCATCGGGTGACCACCCATGAAAAAGAGGCAGCGCTGACGAACAACCCTGCCTCCTATGGACTTACTGATTGGAGAAGAGACTCACTCACTCCTCTCCTTCTTCCTCACCACCGACAGGAATCAGACGAATCGCTTTCTTGCCAAGTTTAATCTCGAATTCATCGCCTACTTGAAGGTCCAACATTGCTGTGTAGGCATTGCCTACGAGGAGATTGCCATTTCCCTGAACTTTGGCTGTGTAAGAAAGCTTCCTGCCTCCTTTGCCAACACCTGCTGAACCACCACCAAGATCAATTCCCTTTGCATTCAGCAGTGCCTCATAGAAGGCCGTGAAGTTCACACGATCAGAACCATCCTTCTTCTTGGAGACATACCCACAGGCTGTAGCAAGGTAAGTTTTGGAGACATCTCCCAAGTCTTTGACCTTGGCCAGCAGTTCGGCACCAGTGAGCATTGTTTTTAGAAGAAGTTGATAGCCAGAAGTTATCAGAACTTTCTCATTTTAACAATCCTTTTGGTTTAGAAGGCTGGATAAGGGTTTCTAAATAGTGGAAAATGGAACAGTTGGTGCAAGCTGCAGTAGGCAGTTTCAGCTTTGCTGCTCTTCCGTAGGTAATGAAAGCCCCAACACGTGTCGGGGAGTGATTGGTTTGAGGGTGTTTTGTCAGGAGATCGATAGCGACCACTCAACGCCCTCTGCTTCTCCCATTCACGTCTTGTATCGTTATTGAACCAATAGGCATCAGGCTTCCCAATAAATCGTCAAGCAATTCTCAGCCTTCTGTCTACATTTGATTTTGCGCATAGTTGCTGCTATCCCCTCTGGACACCAGGCAGCAATCTTAGGCGTTTAATTAGATTCAGAGTCTAGTCTCGGAATCTAGGCATAAAATGGTTTGAGAATTCTAGGTGAACCGCAAGTCAAGCAGTGCTGAGCAAAGTGCTTTTTGGTTTGGTGACTTTCACCTCTCGGAAGCTTCGAGAACTAAGCCGTTTGAACACGAAGACGACGAGTGGAGAGACTGGTTTGGAGGCAGGGAAGGTACGAGGAGGCGCGAGAACGACTTCTTCATCTTCCACGAAGGAGGTATTACAGGCTCTTCATTCTTGAAGGTCAATATGAGTGGCAAGTAGGGACAACTTCAATACTCAAGATTCCCTTCATCAGGAACGGTTGGCAGCATAAACTGTTCAATTTCATTATTATCCTTGCTGCAACCTAAGTACTAGCGAAACCCATATTTAATTGGATGCAGAGTATGTCTAGTTGAACTCTGCTCTTGAGAGGTGAAGGAATCTGTGACCGCCATTTCTGATGGTGTTAGGTTTGAGTTGTTGATTTGAGTTCAAGGTAAGGTTTCTCATTTCATAATCCACGGGCATACAATAGGCTTGTTCGAGTTATAGAAGCAATGTCCAGCTGATTGAAGCCCAATTTCCGGTTGCTTATTTGCAAGCTCTGTTGCTGGGGCAAATCGCCAAGTTGAATATACTGAATAGACTGCCAAACCATTGCAGGCGACGATAGTTGCCATAGCGCTGATGATTGATAGTGTTGACTTCATTGATATTTTGTGGACCGAAGGCAAGCGGTCGACGTGAGTTACAGAAGTCGTCATGGTTTTTGGAGTGAATGGTTGGGGGTGTTTCCCCCTCGACTCCTTTAAGATCACAGCCCTTCTGGTGACACCCCCTGCACAGCTCTGGTGCAGAGACAGCGAGGTTCTGGTGAGCTTCTGGTGAATGGTTCTGAACCCATATCAGCCACCTTGAACAGGTTGTGGATACTTGTGTCTCTTGCTGCACCACCGCAATGGACGACCTGACCCATCCACCAGTCCTTGCCTTGTCTCTCAGCAGTCAAGCAGTCACACCTCACGGTGACCGTCATTCCAGGTTGCACATCCAGGAACATGGGTTTCTCTTCAACAGGTGATGTTCTCAGGAATGAACCCCAGAGCTTGGTTTGATTCGATCAATTCACCCTTGATATTCCCCTTTGTCCAGTCCTTTAGGTTCTGATGAGCTGCGCTGATTGACCCTCATGGGTTTTCGCCAATTGATAGAGGAAACACATGCCCCCTCGTTGCTACAACTAAAACTATGATTGTCCAGAATATCAATGAGTTTTCAGACTATTCGATGTAAACGTTGCCTTGAAAAATTGCTGCAATGCGCCTTTCTATAGCGATCAACACCTGTCGTTTGATGGCAGTCAAGCTCACTACTCTCAATATGGTTTATTTATCAGTAAGCTCTACAGCTGTATGCTCCCAAATGGCTTCCAATGGCTAGAAGCTCAAAGTCATCTAATCAATCTGTTTTTTGTTTTCATGATCAGCTAATATTTTGAATTCATTTGTAAACTAGCCCAATCACCTTTCATGTCTACGAACAGTATGCTTCAGTCGGCCGAATTTGAATACTGCGGGGATAGTTTTTGTTTGATGAGAGAGTCAATCCATGACAAGTCTTATGTTCTTTATATGGAGGATAACGGTAAATGGGCAGAGATGGATTGGCAAGGCTTTCTCGAGGACGGTGATCTTGATACTTTGAAAATGATTAAAGAGATCACAAAGTATATTATTGAGCGTGACGACTGGCTCCCTGACTCAATGATGCCATCCAAGCCATTTGCTTATTACGAGGAAGGTCATATCTATTCATTCTTAAATCAGAAACTCGAACAAACCGTTGAAGTCGAAGCATCTAGCCTTGATGAAGCATCTAACATCATGTTTAGCTATGGTGAGTATGATCCGAACAATTGGAAGTTAGTGTTGATTGACCAAGAACCGATTACTCAAGGATGAAGAGATGCTTGTCATCCTTGTCTCATGTTATGAGTCTTTGCTGAGGCTTCAAGCAGCCATTGCTTCCACCCTGTGTTTCATCGCCACTTTGATCAAGTCAGCATGAATTGCCAAAATGGGTCATTTGTTAGTCAATCGCCTGCACAGTGCTGCGGGTTTACTCCTTGGAGTCTTTAGCCTACGCTGGTAATGAGCATGTTATGTCAGCAAATGTCCTTACGAAGTCTTGTGTTGTCGTTAATGTTTTGTCTGTTCACCTTCGCCTCTCCAGGTTTAGCTATCAATGTGGATTCTTATCTCACGGCTGGTTCAAATAAAACCGAAGCTGGTGATCTTCGTGGTGCATTGATTCAATTTAATAAGGCAATTGAACTTGATCCAACCAATGCGGCTGCCTATCAGTATCGAGGTGTTGCTAAAGCAAAATATGGTGATTTTGAAGGTTCAATCTTAGATTACAGTAAGTCTATTGAGCTTGATTCAACCAGCGTCGAATCCTACGGGAGTCGCGGCATAGCCAAGGCTAGGTCAGGCGATCTAGCTGGCGCGATCCTTGATTTTGATGTTGCTATCCAGATGAATCCTGATGACGGTATAGCTTTTTTCAACCATGGAATGGCAATGGAAATGTCTAATGATATTCAACAGGCTTGTTTGGACTGGGATAAAGCCATTGAGCTTGGGAATCTTCAATCACTTGCTTTTTCGAGAAAGTATTGTCAATAAAAGCTAGTTGGAATATTGATTTTTTAAGTAAGTGCTGTCTCTGAATGAAATATCCATTGAAAATGGTCAATGTTATGACCTTGCTAAATTCAACAGATGTCTGAACTTGTTGTTTGGAATATCTGGTTAGTTTGCTTTAAACAGATCTGATGCCATATCCCGAAAGCCGCCAATATTCCGACCAGGTGCACGCTTGTTGAAGCGGATTGAATTTCCCGGGCGAAGCGCATCTGGAGCAAAATTGATAAGGACCAGTTCTGGCTTCTCCTCTTCTGCAGCAGCAAGTTCTGCAGCGATCAATTCAGCTGTGGTCAATGATGGCTTTTTGGTTTCAATTGAAGCAAACAGTTCAGCTTCGATACCTTTTGCTTCAAGTTCCGCTGACTCCTTATTCAGAAGCTCTTCATTTTCAGAGCTGTTTCCATTCGTACCCTTCCTCTGAGCTTTCGAGCTTTTGGTTTCTAAGATCTCGGTTGCTTCAGCTGTTGCCGTTGGCTGTAGGGGACGAAGCAGTACAACACTCACCGTAAGGATCAGTAAGGAAATTACTGTGGCAGGGAGTCCAAGAGCGCGTCCCTGAAAATTCCAGAGAATGGAAGAGCCCGTTAGTCCAAGTACGCCTGTGATCGCGAGCAGAGGACCAAGGAATTTGAGCAGCAAATTTTTCATCAACTGATTATGGCGACCCAGTCCCGTTGATGTGAGTTGTTGGTCTGGTTGGTTGGGAGCCCTTATTTATCCTGATCCACCATGTGCCTAATACCTGTGTAAAATTTTGCTTTGTGTTTGATCTTGAGCTTATTGATGTATCAAAGCAATCGACCACAGCCTCATTCTGAGACGCAAGAGCTGCTTTTGTCTGTTTCTGCAACTTTCAACTCTATTTCGTTCAAAAGATTTTAAATGATGTTGAATAACTTTTCTGTGCTGATGAATTAATCTGTTATTGGCTTGTATCTTGCGATCCAAAAAGTTTGTTGATCTGACGAACGATACGTCCTAGGTTTTTTCTGATTTCATCAGAAACCTCGCTCACCCTGTCCACGCATATGTAATCGCATTTTTTGGTATTGAAGGATGGCTCGCTCCTTGCTGAGGTGCTACATCCTTAGCTGAACGCTCCCTTCGCTTTTGGATCGGAAGCCATCCGAACCAACGTCATCGCCATTTACCAAATGTTTCGAGAGCATGCATGCAGGTTTTTCTGCTTTGATCACGCCTGAAAACTCACGCGCTGATAACAGAACCACAGCCATTGTTGAAAGAGAAGATTTCTATGTGATCTCCAGAGGGTTTGGGGATGGTCGGCATCAAAGTTTTGTGGTGGGGGAACATCTCCCCTGGCTTTATCTCGTTCCATTTCCGCCAGAATTCTGTCCACGTTGTACTCGGGGTGACCGAGATGCATCAGCTGTCGTTGATCTGGTGTTTCGAAAATTGTGTAGCCGACCGACACTCCATGCGCCAGTAATCGCAGGCGCCCCTGTCTTTGAGCTGCCTCCATGGATGTGTCCGTAAGAGTTGCGTAGCGACTCTGTGGACAGAGAAACTGATCGTTCTGTGTTCCCATCAACGAATGGCCTGGTACGAGGCTGCGCATCGGAAAGACACCGAACAGTTTTTGCTGTAGTGCCACTTTCTTCACTCCAGCCAAATATGCCAATGCAAATCCGGCCCAACACAAGCCAAGGGTGCTGGCACAGCTGATGCGAGCTTCATCAACCAGTTTCACGAATTCTAACCAATAAGTGACCTCCTCAAAATCGAGATGTTCAACAGGTGCGCCGGTGATGATCAGTCCATCCAGGGGTCCCTTGGCATTCGCCTCCTCCCAGCTCTTGTATAGGCCATCGAGATGAGATTGGTCCCAGCTTTTGTAGGCATGTGTTTTCAGTCGAATCCAGATTGGTTCGATCTGGAGCACTGAAAGTCCCAGAGGATGCAACAGGTTGAATTCGTACTGTTTACCCAGCGGCATGATGTTCAGAATCCCGATCCTCAAGGGCCGGATATCTTGACGTTCTGCCTGTTCTGGTTTGATCCAGGAAATTCGATTGCGCTCAACGGCTGTGATCTTGTGATAGTTGGCCGGGAGGATCAGAGCCATGTCACAACTCTCCGATCAGGCTCCTGTTGTCAGGGCCTGTTCAAAGTCGGCCTTGATGTCATCGATGTGTTCCAGTCCTACAGAAACCCTGACCATCGTGGGAGTCACACCGGCGGATGCCTGCTCACCTTCACTTAGTTGCTGGTGAGTGGTGGATGCCGGATGGATCACCAATGTCTTGGCATCCCCCACGTTGGCCAGGTGGCTCGCCAGTTTCAGACTGTCAATGAAGCGCACGGCATCCTCATAGCCCCCCTTGAGCGAGAACATCAGCATGCAGCCCATTCCTCGGTCGGTGAGGTATTTTTTGGCAGCTGAATGGTAGGGATCGCCGCTCAATCCTGGATAGCTGACACCTGTGACCTTCGGATGTTTTTGCAGCCATGTCGCCAGCTCCATGGCGTTCTGAGCATGGCGTTCGACACGCAGACTCAGTGTTTCCAGGCCTTGCAGAAGTAGGAAGCTGTTGAAAGGACTGACAGCGGGGCCCCAGTCACGCAATCCCTCGACCCGGGCTCGTAGCGCAAAAGCAATGTTTCGATCGTCCGGTAGCCCCAGCATCTTGCAGATGTCACTACCGAAGCCGAAGGCATCCCAGTGCACAAGACCGTGATATGCGGCGCTTGGCTGGCTCATCAGCGGGAATTTGCCGTTGCCCCAATTGAAAGTGCCTGCATCCACGATTACTCCACCAAGGCTGGTGCCATGGCCACCGATCCATTTGGTGGCACTTTCCACCACCACATCAGCGCCATGTTCGATTGGGCGCAACAATGCCCCGCAGGCGCCGAGGGTGTTGTCAACGATCAGGGGAATCCCTCGCTCCTTGGCAAGGGCTGACAGCCCCTCAAAATCGGGAATATTGAAGCGAGGGTTACCCATCGCTTCCACGTAAATCGCCTTGCTGTTGTCGTCGATCTGCGCAGCAAAACTGGCGACATCGTCTCCCTCAGCGAAATTGACATTGATGCCGAGGCGGGGGAACTGAACCTTGAATTGGTTGTACGTCCCGCCATAGAGGAATGACGTGGAGACAAAATTGTCTCCAGCCTGCATGCAGTTGGTGATCGCCAGGAACTGGGCTGATTGTCCAGATGCTGTGGCAAGCGCGGCTACACCTCCTTCGAGAGCAGCTACGCGCTTTTCGAAGACATCCGTTGTCGGATTCATCAGCCGGGTATAGATGTTCCCGAATTCCTTCAGACCGAAAAGGTTGGCGCCGTGTTCTGCGTCATTGAAGACGTAGGAACTGGTCTGATAGATAGGCACCGCCCTTGAATTTGTTGTGGGATCAGGGACCTGTCCCGCGTGCAGTTGCAGGGTCTCAAAGCGCTGATCCGTCACGGCGATCGCAGAGAAGTCACCTCATTTCTAGCGGTGAAGCGATCGAGCGACTTCAGACAGCGTCTGGATCAGGTTTGTCGGTCTCCGCAAGCGAGGGAAGGGTCTGACGAAGCAGTGGTGTGAAACTGCTGCGAACCTCGCTGCGAAAGCTGTCGACCGTTCCGCTAAGCAACACCGGATAGGGCTGTTCACCATTGAGTTCGCGCAGATGACGCCATTTGCTGTTCTCCTTCTCTTTCAGTTCCGCTAGTGCGGCCTGAAAATCATGGCTGCGGAGCTGCATGTCTTCGCTCGCCAGTGATGCTGCTTGTTCAGCCATCTGCTCTCGGAAGGCATCAAACCTCTTGGCTTTGATCGTGTCTGGAAGACCCAAAACCGGCTGATAATGATCCAAAAGACGCAGCTCTTCTTCCAGAAGAATCGCCCACGCTCCCTGGGATCCTTCAGCGAGTTGCATCTGGGCCTGGGCCGTGTTCATGTCATCCAAGTGAAAGCGCAACCAGCGGTAGTAAGACTTGTCTTGTGTGTTCTTTTTGACTGTTGCTTTGCCGGTTGCCAGCACAGGCAGTGCAGCTTCGGCTTTGCGCAGAAAAAGTCGATCTTCCCGCTCCAGGTTCATCGCTCCCCAGCGCTGCCGATACTCCCAGAGTTCGGCGTAGCGATTCACGTCGTCAGCGGACCAGCCGAGACCAGCCAGTTCATCGGCGCGATGGGTGAGTTCTTTTGCCACGCAGCTTGTTAAGTCCTGATTATTGAAGCGTAGATGCCGGACGCCGAAAGACCAGGGGTGATGGCCACTGCTGGAGCCTCTTCAATCCAGTTCTGTGTTCTGCTTCACGGCTGACGTTCTCACTTCGGCGGAGCGCTGTGGCGGTTTTGTCTCAAATAACCATTGACCGCAATGGGTTGTTGTTGCTCATAACCCTCATGCAACCAGAGGTCACCAGCGGAGGAGGCGTAATGAATCTGCCATTGGTGAAGAGCCCGATAGGTCAGCGGTTCTTCCTTCAGCAATGCCGCGTAATGAAGCACGGCTTTGCCGTAGTGGTCGCTGTTGTTGTAGCCCCACAAGCCACTGCGGATGTCTTTGAGACCTCCTCGTCTCACCAGATAGCGAGCAGCTGCATGGATCGAATCCCATGGGTCACGGATATTGCCGCCATTCCCGATACCAGGCTCGTTCCAGGTGGTGGGTAGAAATTGCATCGGCCCTTGCGCATTGGCAACAGAGACGCCATCGATCCTCCCCATCCCCGTTTCCACCAGATTCACTGCGGCTAAAACGGTCCAGTCGATCCCTGTCGCTGCCGAAGCACTGCGATATGCCTCGAGTAATTGATCTGCCGGTGCCGGAGAGATGATTCTCCAGGCAGGCAATCTGGACGAAGCAGGCCCTCGGTGCATCGCCAGGAATTCTCTGCGGGCTGCGATGTGTTGATCAAAGACCCAGCGCCAGCGGGGATCCAATTGGGAGCGAACGTCCTGACTCAGTAGTGGGCGTTTGGAGAGATACCTGTAGGTCACTTGCTGCTGATGGGCCAGCGCTGCAAGGTCTTGTTCAGCCAACTGCGGAGTAACCAAAGCAGCCTCGATGCTGTCAATCAGCGCGGCGATGTCACTGGGCTCTTTCGGCACCAACGGGTAGCTCCGACCATTCGGAGCAACGGGCAGGCCTGTCTGGTTTGGCAGCTCCGGGATTGTTGTGCTGCCCTGTATTTGATCTCCAGCTGTCTCGATGGTTTCCACCGTCTTGCAGGCCACCGTGATCGGACTGAGCAGGACAGGGATGCTCAAGACACACCGCATCCAAACCCTGGAGTCAGGCAGACAATCGGTCACCACTGCACAAAACCTTTTCGGTCATGGAAGTCTGGCTTGTCTCGCGGATGGGTCATAGCCCAATAACTCAGGCAACCACTTTGGTCTTCCAGAACCATTGTCAGTGCAATTTCAGGAAGCTCCGTGTGCTGCCACCAAGGCTTGAGTGGAATCTGAATGGTGCAGCGGCAACCAACACGATCGATGCTGAAGTTCACTTCAGGGGGCTCCGCCAGCGGCTCTGCCATGCCACCCGTGCGGTAACCGCTGAATTGATAGAGATTCCAGTCTCCGTTTGGCGCAACATTCAGCTCCCAGTACTTTTCTGCACCAGGACAGGCAAGAAAGGCTTCGAAGCAGGTATGCCTCCAGAGGTTGTCCAGTCTCTGCGCTGAGTTTTTTGGCTTTCCACTGTTGAACTTGAGGCAATCAATCGGGCTTTCGACAGAGCTTTCGGACAGTTGTGGGCAAAGACTGAAACTCAGTTCAAAGGGGGCGTCCTCTTTCCAGACAAACTCCGCCATGGCGAGCACCGCTGGGCACTGATCATCGTCAAAAGGAATCAGTGGGCAGACTTGCCTCACCATCACAGGGTGTCGTCCCATTGCTTAAATCCCAGTCCAGGCTGTTCTGCCCTGAGCTCTGTGCCTGATGGCTTGCCTCGTCGTCACTGTTGAGTGGTGAAGTCCGGCCTGTTGAGATTTGCAGACTAGGAGCAGACTCAGAATGGAACCATGTGGAGCTGACAAGACATGAGCCTGAGAGAACGTTTTGCCGATCTGCTGATTCGAGCTGCCTGCCGCATCGCGCCACCTTTGAATCCCGATGAATTCGAGGATTTGCCAGAGCTTTTGAAACCTTTGGAGGACGGCGAACCCCTCACCGTTGCGGCTTCGGCGGATGCTGCTGATCTGCCTTCGGTTGAACCGCTATCGCTCGATCAACGTGTGATCAGCCGTTCGGTCAAAACCCTCAAGGCCGAAGCCATCAGCTCCCTGGCCACGCTTCATGCCGCTCATCTTGTTGGTGCTTCCGTCTGGGATGAGCGGCGAATTGCTGCGCGGATTAATGCTGCTTCTGGCATCAAAGCTGCCAGCCCTGAAGTGCTCGCGGAGATCGAAGGGTTGGCCGTCACCTGGCAGAACGATCTATCCGCCATCACCAACGCTCTGCAGCAGGTTGCCGCCATCAGTTGCCCAGAGGCGCCGATCTCTCAGGACCTGCGGCTTGAGGGAGAAGAGCAAGACCTTGCTGCAGATCTGATCGAATCCTGTTCCGTTGAGCTCACGCGCCATCAGTTGGAACTGGCCAACCCTCAGGACGAAGACGATGAACAAGAACCCAATGATGAACAAGAACACAATGATGAACAAGAACCAAACCATCAAGTTTGATCTGCAGACTCAGCTTTCAAATCAATCTCTCAGATAGAAAAGTTGTCCAAGATCTGTGCAATTTGACCGCAGGGTGATGACAAGCAAGATAGAACTGCTAGAAAAAAGGAAGCATGGATGTTTGGCATGACCCGAAGACTGTTGAAATTATTGCTATCAGCATCTTTTTTGATTGCAGCTTTTGGCCAACACCACAAAGCCTTTGCAAATAAAATTGAATTAGGCGATGCATCTGAAAAATTTGGTTATTTTTATATTGATTCACCCAAGGACTACGTATTTAGCTATGCGAGAGCTATTGAAAGCAAAACAGTCTTCGGAGTCGCAATCAACACTCCAACTCAGAACATGTCTGAAAATGGTCTGGAGGTGCCATCATCATTGATTATTGACTGCTCAGACGTCCGTGGAAACTTTAATTTAATGCAAGAACAGCCCAGTGAAAACGTGGAAGAATGGGCGTGGGAGACGATGAATTACCAATCAAATCTATTCTGCCAATCCCATAAGCAATTATTCAAGCATTCACATTGGTGAGGGGCACATTGTTTTTTGTTGTTTTACTGTTGGCGCACGTTCAGGCAGTTTTTGTTCCTGCTTGGATTGCTTATCGAATAAACATCAGAAAGTCGAGACTGCACTCTGTTTTGTCGAATGGCGGCATTCCATTGCTTTTGCTTGGCTTTGCTTTTTTTAGTGTTGCTGCTTTTGCAGAAATGTTGGATCACACAGAAACGAGCTGGGTCTATGTCAACCGCATAAGTGGATGGAACGGACTTTTTTATGCTGGTCTTGCAGGAGGTCTGGCGAGCTTGGCCGCATCTGTAACCACAAGCAAGCTGCTCCGAGTATTGCTTTCCGTAATTGTGGCTGCTGGGATTGTGGCGTATCCGCTTTTTGGGAAAGAGATCACAATTTCCCTTCAATCAATCATCACAATCATATTTCTAGCTCAATGGTGGAAGCATTTTCACGACCCACTTCTTTGGGCCTACCCGATCTGCGGAGTGGTGCTTACGACAGTTTTTGGAGGCATGCTCAGCGCCAGCGGAGAACAGATATGGCATGTATTTATAGGTCCAGTTGGATCCATCAGTCTAATTACAATTTGGATACTTCTAAATCGCGCTGAATGGAAACAAAGGCTATCCAAATGAATGGATGAAAAATAGTGAGAGGGTAGTGCTCCATTCGCCTGTCAAGGTGACCATCGAGTGGGTCGCAAGCCGGTCAGTGGTAGGCCTGGGACAGCTCAAGTGATCGAGCCAGCAAGCTAGTGGGGCTGGATCGGTACGCACGCTTTGGAGGGGTCTGGGCGCTTGTTTGGATCAGAGCGTGTTTTTGAGCTTATAAAGTTCTTCGGTATTTCGCTTATCTCCACTGCCTACCTGTGTTTTGGAGCTGTCAAACTAAAGATAATCAAGGATCACAAGATGCCAAACGACGTTGGACAGAATGACCGCTTGCCTGGCTATAGGCAGGCTAGGGAGTGGCTAATTTCAGCAGCTGTAGAGACTGTGCTTAATCATTGTTCAGAGGAAGATCGTGAGCGGCTAAAGCTGATGCCAACTTCAGCTTCTCAGGATTATGAAGTGCTCATCCCTGAATTCAATGATGAAGCCAACCAATATACTGATCTCGTTGTTCAGCAGGCGATCGCTACGATCTCTATGCTGATTTGCAAGGAATACAACATCAGTATTTTGAAGCTGGACGCCTGACGTTTTAGGCTGCTAATTTAATCAGTAAGCGACGTATTGAGACCACACCGAGACTCACCAGCACTCCAACAAAGGCTTTGAAACAGTCTTTGGATAGCTCAGTAAAAGCCGCCAATGGAGTGGAAACGTTTAGGCGAGCGAGTAATCCAAGAAAGCCCCATGTTGTGCTAAGTAGGTAATTTCCGATTCCTTGTTTGTTCCTGATTGGCTCCATCGCCAGAGTTGCCAAGTACCGTTTTTTACCTCTGCAGATATTGATTCCTCGGCGGCAACGTCTAGATCGCTCAATGTTCTTGCCTTAAATCGATGCTTTAGAGCATTGTTGAGCAAACGTTGTTGGCCATGATCATTTATGTGCTGTAGATCTTAATGACCCCTTCTGTCTGGTTGGCAGAACTGCCTCTCTCGTCTTTTTGCTTCTTGATAGGACGAATACTATTCATCAGAGGGGGTCTCAAAGGAACCGTCTCAAGAGCTTTGGAACATGCGTCAACGTTCTATTCTTTCATTAAGATGTTTGTATTCATGATTTTCAGAGAACTGAGTTAGAGAGCTTGATGCTTAGCGTTATGACGACAGTTCTTGTACAAGGTCTTTTAAGTCTGTCCACTGATTTTCGATCGAGCGGGTGAGCGCAAACTGAACTTCTGCGCGATCGAGATTGTGTTGCGGTCTTGTTGTGCGGAAGTAGTGATCTCCGGAAAGATGGTCGGTGAGGAATCGGATGCCGAGCTCAAGTGGAATCAGGCGAATGCAATCTGGCAGGTAGCGGAAATCCTCTGGAGTGAGGAACGATCTGCCGATGGAAAGATATCCCTCAAGGATTGCTCGGCAAAGGTCCAGATCAAAGCTGACAGTTTCGGCATCGAGAGTCTCTTCGCCCAATCTGTTGCAGCAGGAACGCAGACAGTCGCCGATGTCGTAATGAACCAGTCCAGGTTTCACAGTGTCAAGATCAATCAGGCCTACGGCCTGTCCGGAGGCGTTGTCGATCATCACGTTATTGATCTTTGGATCTCCGTGGATCGGCCTTCTTTTCAGTTCACCTCGTGCAGAGGCCTGTTCAAGAACATCAATTCCTTGTCTTCGCTCCTCAATGAAGGAGACGGCCTCCGTTATCCGGTGGCTGTTCTGACGATTCGATCTGGAGAACACTAGGTCGAATTCAGCCAGGTAGGCCGGCGCGATGTGGAAATTCTCGAGAGTGTCTGCCAGTTCGTCAGTGGCCAGATCACTAATTAGGTGATGAAACATGCCCAAGCCGTAGCCCAGTTCACGGGCATGCAGGTCGTCATGGATGACATCCGTTGTGGTGGCTGCACCGATGTGGGTGATGGACCTCCAGAACTCACCCTGATGCTCCACCCAGTGGCCATCGGCATCCAGGGTTGGCAGAACTTTGGGAACCTCCCAGCGACGACCCAACAGTTCTGGCGGTTGTTGTGCAAGGCGCTGCTCAACGTGGCTGCCCAGTTTCAGCAGGTTGCGCATCACCAGCTCAGGTTGTTCGAACACCTCAGTGTTCAGACGCTGCATCACGAAGGCTGAGCGTGAAGCACCGGGATTGAGTGTCACCAGAAATGTGTCGTTGACATTTCCAGACCCGAGCTGGCTGATTCCATCGATCTGTTCAGGGGGATGGAACAGGGCTGCGATGGTCTCCAGGATCGAATTGGAGCTGGAGATCGAGGAGGACACGGCGAATCGCATGGGTCTCATCACGAAACATGCCGTCTTTGTTGCCCTTTGCCAGCAATGAGTGTGCGGAAAATCAGGCGGGAAGGCGGCAGCATGGTGATCGTTGTCTGAACGTCACGGGTGCCACGAATCCTTCACACCGCTGACTGGCAGATTGGCAAGCCTTATCGCTGGATTGAAAATCCTCAGAAACAGGCTCGTTTGCAGCAGGAGCGTGTGGATGCTGTTCTGAGGATTGCTGAGGTGGCTAGCCAGGAACAGGTGGATGTTGTGTTGGTGGCTGGTGACCTGTTCGACTCGAGCACGGTGGCTGCCGCCATGGTCATGGAGGTGCTGGAAGCGATCGGATCGATCCAATCACCTGTCGTGGTGATCCCGGGTAACCATGATCACGGTGGTGCGGGTGGCATTTGGAGGAGAGAGGATCTTCGCCGGCAGATGCAGCAGCGTGCTGACAATCTTCAATTGGTGCTCAAGCCGGAACCGGTCGATGTTGCTGGGATCACACTGCTGCCATGCCCCTTGCAGCGACAGCGGGACAGCCAGAGTCCGTCTCGCTGGCTTGATCAGCTCAACTGGACGGACCTTGATCCGGTGAACCCGCGAGTTGTCCTGGCTCATGGCTCGGTGCAGGGTTTCGGTGGTGATGGCCAGGTCAATCAGCTTTGCCTTGATCCCCTTCCCCGCGATCAAATCGATTACATCGCCCTTGGCGACTGGCATGCGCTGATGGAGGTTGATCGCAGAACCTGGTACAGCGGCACACCGGAACCCGATCGCTTCCCTACCGGGACCGATGGCTTGAGGTCGCAGGTTCTTGTGATTGATGTGGAAAGAGCCCAGCCGCCAACGGTCATGGTGAAACCCACGGGTCGTCTGCAGTGGCATCGGATCACCATGACTCTCAACGGCGATGCCGATCTGGCCCGTCTCGAGCAACAACTTGTTGAGGCTGTCGGCAGTCGCGTGGGGCGCGATCTGATGCGGCTTGAACTCAACGGACAACTAGGTCTCCAGGGACATCTTCACCTGGAGGAACGTTTGGCGCTGCTCGGGGAACAGCTTCTTCACCTGCGCCTGCGAGGCAAGCTGCACCGTCAACCAACAGCTAAGGAGAGGGATGAGCTGCTGCTTCGGATGGATAGTCCCCTGGTCAGCAGCATCGCGGTAGGTCTTCAGGACGAGCTTCAAAGCAATGCTGATCCTCTGGTTGAGCAGGCCTTGATCGAGTTACACCGTCTTTGCGCAACGGATTCATTCGCAACTGATTCATACGCAACGGATTCATGCGCCTGATTCGTTGCCGACTGGAAAGCATTCGCCGGCATCGAGCTCTTGAGGTGTCCTTTGCTCCTGGGCTGACCTTGATTGGTGGTGCCAATGAATCCGGTAAAAGTTCGCTCGTGGAGGCGATGCACCGCTCATTGTTTTTGCGTGCCTCTGCCACGGGAGCCGCAATTCGTGATCTGCGCTCTGCCACACATGCAGGTCACCCCCAGGTCGAGATCGACTTCGATGCTGCTGGGCATCGTTGGTCACTGTTGAAATGCTTTAGCGGTGCCGGGGGAACCAGCCGCCTGAGCCGAGCCGGTCAAGAGGCTTTGCTCGGTGGCGATGCCGAGGATCAGCTGGCTGTTCTTTTGGGAGTCGAGGAGATCATTGGTAGCCGTCAGGTGAACCGTGTTCTACCTACCCGTTGGGCTCACCTCTGGGTAATGCAAGGACTGGCTGGTCGCAACCTTCTGGATCTCAGCGGCGAGCACTACGACCTCAAGGGATTAATCACCGCTCTAGAGGGACAGGCTGAGCAATCACTTCAGTCGCCGATGGATCAGCAGGTCTACAACCAGCTTGAGCAACTTGTGGCCTCCAGTCTCACCAGTCGGGGCGTGAAACAGAACAGTGAACTCTGGAAACGTCGCCAGGATGTTCAACAAGCTTCAGAGCAACAAGCTGAGGCACAGGAGCGACTGCTCAGTTATGAAGCGGCCTGCATCGAGCTTGACGCCAACGAGCAGGCTCTTGATCTGTTGGAGTGCCGCGCACCGGAAGTGCAGAAGCGCCGTCGACAGCTCTTAGCACTCAAGGATCTGCAACAACGGCTGGCTCCTCTTCGTCTTCAGCAGACCCAATGGCAACAACAACTCAGTGCTTTGAGCCGCCTGATCAAGGAGATGCAGGCTGCTGAAACGGCGATGAAGGTGTTGCGACAGGAGCTCGGGGTCATGAACGAGTCCGCCGAGACGATGTCCAGCACACTCGTTGATCAACGACGTGCGTGTGAACAACTCGATCGAAAGCGTCAGGCGCTTGAAGAGCGCGGCCATGCCCTTCGACGTCGTCAGGACCAGGAACGGCTTGAACAACGCATCCAGGACAGGCGTCGGCATAAGGAACAACGCGACAAATTCGAACAGAAGCAATCCTTGCTCAAGCAACAGCTGGTGGCACTGCCGAGTCGCGACGCAAGCGATCTGACGGCCCTGAAAGCTCAGCAATTACAACTCCGTGAGCTGGAGATCCGTCTCCAAAGCATGGCATCCCGAGTCGAATTGCAGTCCTCCGACATGACGGTGCGCCTGGATGGTGAACAGCTCCGGATTGGTGACGTTGCTCAAAGGACTGGTGCTTTTCAGCTTGAAGTGGGTGATGACGTCACCCTGTTGGTCAGTCCTGGAGAAGGGACCGGCCTTTCAGCACTGATGGCCGAAAGGACACAGTGTCAGTCCTTGTTTGAGCAACACCTCAAGCTTTGGGGTGTCAGCAGCCTTGAAGCTGCAGACGCTCAGTTGCAGACGCGCACGGAGCTTCAACAGCAGCTTGCTGTTCTTGATGCAGGTCTTCGCCAGCTCATCGAACAGCAGCAGAGCAACCTGAAGGGTGATCAAGACCTCGAACAACTCGATCAGCAGCTCGCTGAGCTGCGACAACATCCAGTTGATCCGGAGATTGCCGCTCAAGACGATCTCGCGCAGGCGTTGAACGACTGCCGCCAGACCTATCAATCGGTCCAGGAAAAGCTCCGCTCACTGCGTGCCGACTATGAGCGTGCCAAAGCTCAACAGACCGATCTGTCCAGGAAGCTTCAGGAACTCCGGATTCGACTGGAGAGCCATGTGGCTCGGCATGCCCAGCAGCTTCAACAACAACACGAGATCGAGTCACGCCACGGCACAGCGAAAACAATCGACGCTGAATTCAAGAAGGTGTCGCATCAATGTGAGCTGTTGCAGAATCAACTGCTCGAGCTAAGTGGCGATTGTGGTCTCGCCGCTGGTGCCGATGTTGAAAGATCACTGGCCGAGCTGGATGATCGTGAGCTGAAGTTCAATCGTCAGCGCACGGATCTGAATCGTGAACGGGGTTCATTGCTGGAACGCTGCGAACGTCTCGGAGGTCGAGAACTGCATGCAGAACTGGAGGAAGCATCGAATCGCCTTGAGGTTGCTCAGCATGCAGAAGAACAGGAAACACAGCTGGTTGAGTCACGGGTGTTGCTTCTCAAGCGATTCCAGGAAGCCCGTGCCGACCTTTCACGTCGCTACTCATCACCACTGAGGTCCAGCATCAACCGTTTCATTGCTCCGTTTCTGCAGCAACCCGGCGACAGCTCCGAGCTTCGCTTTGACGCCAGCGACGGCTTGAAGGATCTGCGGCTTCAGCGCTCTGGTCAGAGTCTCGAGTTCTCGCAACTCAGTGGAGGACTAAAGGAACAGTTGAATGCAGCTGTTCGTTTGGCGATCGCCGAGGCTTTGCGCGATGGCCATGACGGCTGTCTGCCTTTGTTGTTCGATGACGCCTTTACCAACAGCGATCCCTCGCGACTTGAAGCTGTTGGGAGCATGCTTCGGCAGGCCGTTGATTTGGGCCTTCAAGTCGTTGTTCTGAGTTGTGACCCAGATCCCTACCGAGAGATTGCTGATTCAGTGATCAATCTTGACCATCACTGATCATCCGAATTCAGTTGGCCAGTCTCAGAGTGCGTTTTCAATCACGTTCATGGCTTTGAGATAAGCCGGTGGTTCATCGCTGGTCTCCGGTTCCTCGATTCCATTGTCATCCCGAATCAAGCGGCGGGCGTTATCGGCAATCACAGCATTCACCAATAAGTCCATCGCTTCAGGCTGATCAAGGTTCTGGAGTGCTTCTGCGTACCGTCGGCTGTGGGTGGGTCGCACCGATTCCTGGCAGTAATTCGACAACTCTCGGCTTTCGGTCATCACCGAAAACGCCACATCCTTGGTGGTTGCGTTTCCATAGATGGCCATGTAAAGCAAGTTCACCATTGATGCGTCATGCACGGGAATGGCGTACTTGCGCACAATCTGTGGCCAGTAGCGCAATGACTTGAGACCTTCCAGTCCTCCCTTGCGCAGGCCTGCTTGTTCGCACCAGTTCTCCAGCTCTTCCATCGATTGTGGGCAGCGCTTTTCAGCCCTCATGTGCTCTGCCAACACCTGTCCGACCTGAAAATTACGGGTGGGTGTCCCAGAAACCGGCAACATCATGCTGCCGCGTACATCAGCCACCATGGCTGTGAGTTGCGCAAAGGTGTGATCGCGCACTTTCTCCATATCTCCGCCGCGGACTAGAGCCGCTTCGATCCTCTGAACGCCATAGCCGAGCTCCGTCAATGCAAAGGGCTGACGGTTGTAAAGCCTTTGACGATTTCGTCGTGCCATGGAAACCGTTGCTGCTTGGTCCAGGCACTGGTCCAACAAAAGCGTCAGCAGGGTCGGAAGCACTCCAGGGTTGTCCTGGTGATAGGTGTATCCGAAGCCAGCGAAGACCGACGACATGTTTTTCGCTGCCTTGATGTACTGCCCCTCGATGTTGTGAACACCTGCTGAGACCTGGATGTTCGGAGACAGTCGATCCAGCATTCGCGCTCCCAGGAGCGCAGTCAGTGCATTGGGATGGCAAAAGTTAGCCGTGAAACTGTCGAGTGGATTGCGCAGGGCGCCATGGCGATGAAAACCGGAGAAAAAGCCCAGGCTTGGGACTTTCTCGCACAGCACATACGACTCGTTAACCAGATTGTCATGGCTGAATGATCCGGCCAGACAGGCCAGAACAACATGTTGCCGACCCAAGTGCTCCCGGAGTTCAATCGCTTCGATCAGGTCTTCCTCAACATGATTGCTGTTGGCACTGAGTACCACCAGCTCACAGCGTCTGAGCAGGTCAGCCAGGGTGTTGGGCTGACGACCACCGTCAACTGGATGGCTGCCCATCCGTTCCATGACGGCTACATGCTTCGGGTCCATGCCATCGAGGGCTGACTGCGTGAACGCACCGAGAAGCTTGCGTTCGGCTCGGGGTGCCAGCAGCAGATTCTCCTCGTCCTTCTGCTGCATGGCGCAGTTGTAGGCAAGGGACGCGGGATAAAGCCCCACGCTGTAGAAGCCGACCTTCCCGGTCTCCAACTCCCAGATCCGCTGACGAACCTGATCTTTGTCGAGGCTGGGAGGAAAGAATCCGTTTGAGTTCAACAATGCTGCAGTGCTGAGACTCATTGCAATGACTGAGAAAACTAGGTGAACAAAAGCTTGGGGTTTCGGGTGATACCCGAGTTAAAACGCTGTTTTTGGCAGGTTCAAGAGTTCTGGGCAAACCGTTGGATCAACCTGTTGAACCTCAGCATTGATCCATTATCTTCTCTCAGCTCCGCGGGGGCTTTACCGATGCTTGAGGGACGATGGACTGAAAGCCCCAGCAGACAATCTCATGGGCCAAGTTTGAGAATGTTTTGCCTGAAGATAAATGGATGAATCGATTGGTTAAGATGTTCATCATTGAAGACTGCAGCTGTGTCGACAATTGGTCGCTGTGCGTCAGAGAGTTCCAGAGAGTGTTGCTTTTGTTCAATAGATCATGTTGCTGATAGTTTACCCTTGCTTTGAGACCTATTGCTATTATTTAAATTCTGAGTGATGAATAGCCTGGAAATGGAGAATGAGATTCGCGCCCTGCTTGATGAAAGTGCCGATATCGGTGCGTTGGAAGGTCTTTTAGTGGACTCAGCTGATTGGGGCGTGAATATCAGAATGACATTGAATGATCATTTTGTAGAAGTTGACCTGATTAAAAATTGGGATGGCTTTGAAATGATCTTGCTTGATGATCAAAATCGAAACTCTGTTCAGATTGATGAGCTTAGGGACATTCTTCAGATTTTAAAAAGTTACTATTAATCTTCTGCTGCGATGACTTTTGGCTCGTTTTCGAAGGTGAACTTCATCGCCAAAATTGCTAAATTCAATGTTAGCGTTAAAGCATTTGCAATTATCACCGGTTGGGCTTCAACCTTAAAGCCATAGATCACCCAGCAAAAACACCCAGCGCTAAAAGTTAGTAATAAAGCATAGGAAACATCATTTGCTGATCTTGTACGCCATGTTTTGAGTACTTGTGGCAAGAATGCGATTGTAGAGAGAGTTGCTGCAGAAACGCCGAATATTTCGGATGAATTTATTTCAAATGACATGTGAATAGTCCCAATCATTCAGGTATTGCAAGTAAATGCTAGTCGATCTTCTTGAGTAACGGAATTCTGAGGCTGGGTGTAGGTCGAATGAAAAGTGAATGATCTTGCTAGGTCATTCATTTGCCAGGCAGAAGAAGAAGAAAATGTAAACTTCCAAGCCGCTTGATTTTAAATGCTTATTATAGATTAACTGTGGCCATAAGTGTCAATCTGGAACAAAATTTGGCCTATTCCCCCTATTCCCGCTCCGCCAAATCCGGTTAGGATCGGAGAAAATAAAATAAAGGACGAGATCGAAGATGCTTTAAAGAATGATTTAAATACAGATGCTCTTAAAATTATTGACGGCTTGGCCTCTAATCGTTTAGGTCAAGATGTTCTTAACTATATCAATACCCTTAAACAGGGGAATGATTTGAAGGATGTTGAATGGGCTGTAGATGCAGCTGGCAAGAACTTTTGGTCTATCGACTCTATTGAAATCAACCTTATCAACAAAGTTCAAGATTATGGTATAGATCTATTGAGGGGGGCAGAAGCTCCGACTCTGAAGATCACTCCATCGCTAATCATCAAAAATGTAAGCTTTCTCCAACAAGATAGTTCAATCATTGGATCTCCGCAATTTGATTACAATAATTTAGAATTTACCGACTCTCAGGATCTTAATTTATGGCTAAGTGCAAATATAGATATGACTTTTGGTGTTCAGCTTGAGATTACTACCTTTGACAAGGGTGACTTTGTATTACCGATATCTTTAGGAGGTAATAACTTGAAATCAACAGGATCGAAGACATTGGGAAAATTTCAAGAATCAGAGGGCGTGTTCTCACTTTCAGCAGGGCTTGGTTTGAAGGGCGGTCTCACTGTTGGCGAACCAGCTGCAAATCAAACATTTGATTTTTCATTTTCTCAACCCATTAGAATCAATGTAATTGAAGATGTTTATCTGAAGTTGTCTGAGAGTGTTAACGCTGGTTCGATATGGAATGCCGCTAAACAATTTATGTCTGATCCTAGTACTAGTGCTTCAGCTGAACGTGATCTAATTAAAAGTGGTAACGAATTTGATGCGAATGCAGGTATTTTAAACGAGTCTCCTGCCTGGTTATTTCTAGAAGGTCAAACTATTACGCAGCCAGACTCTCTAACTGGATTAGATGGATTTTTTGAATTAACCCCATCTATTATGGTTCAATTGGGTCTTATCCTCAAAGAAATTGGTGATGGAGTAAATATCGGCTCTCTTGATTTAAGTCTTGATTTTGCCAATAAATTATCTTTTGGATCAGATGGTCAATATGATTTTACTTTGTCTGCTGATGCAGGAGTTACTGGTTTGGGTGTTAGTTTTGGACCTGCTTATTGGTCTGCATTTCATAAAAGTCTTGCTGATGAGAACTGGGCGCTGGTTGATGTATTGTGGGGATCAGGAGCCGTTTCTACTTGGCAACCAGGGTAGTGATACAGACCCAAGTAGTCCAGGAACGCTCGGGCCAGGTGCAACGGATAGTTTGCAATCTGGCGAAGCTAAAGGCTTTGGGGTGTAAACCTTTTTGATCAGCTCTCTCAATATCATCTATTGGATTGATTGGTTGAAAACAGGTCAATCAAAGCATCTATTGTAACTGCTGATTAGCAAAAATTGATCTGATGTCTGTCGAGAGTCTTGATGATTGAAATTTTCACCGATTCCATCAAGCGTCTTTTAACTTACGTTGATGGGCTAGTAGATCTTAATCGCTAATGCAGCCATTTCCATTGCAGTGTTACTTCCCTGCAGTTGCAATCGTGATTTTCTCGACCCGTGGACGCTCTTAATCCTCAAGGGATCTTGAATCCCCAGATTTTGGCTAGTTGCTTGGATGTTGCTGATTGCGCTATTAGGCCTATTTCACTGACCTGCCACTATTTCTTCCAGATCTCGATCCGAGCCCCTCTGTTGATTCAGGCTGTGATTGAGCACACCAGCCTCTGGCCTGCTTTCAGATTGGTCATGGGTTTTGCCTGAAGGCTGCTGATCGTTCTGCTTTGCGATGATTGGCGATTGAGACGCTGCATGGGAGGGTGAGAACCAAGAACGCGACAACCATGGTTCGGATGGACCTTGATTCACTGCATCAGGAACTGGTCGCTAGCCCTGATCTGCTGATCGTGCAGGACCTTGACGGGGTCTGCATTCCTCTGGTGAAAGATCCACTCACCCGGAGCCTTTCTGCAGGATATGTGCACGCCGCTGCTCGATTACGTGGCAGTTTCTTGGTTCTGACCAATGGTGAACACGAAGGTCATCGTGGCGTGAATCGCCTCGTTGAGAAAGCACTCGGTGACAACGCAAGGGCCCGAAAACAAGGGCTTTATCTCCCCGGGCTGGCTGCCGGTGGTGTGCAGCTGCAGGATGAATTCGGCAACGTCACGCATCCAGGAGTCAGTGAGGCTGAAATCAGCTTCCTGGCATCGGTTCCCGGGCGGATGAAGGCACTGATGTGTTCCATGCTCCCTGCCTTGATGCCGGAATTGAGCGATCAGGAGCTATCCGTTGAGGTCGAGCGGGCCGTTCTCGACACTCAGCTCTCACCAACCATCAATCTCAACCACCTGTTCAGTCGAATCCCCGATGATGTCGACCGTCAGCGTCAATTGCAGTTGATGCTGGAGTCGCTGATGCAGCAACTCATGGCGATGGCCCAGGCCGAAGGGCTTCTCGACTCTTTCTTTCTGCATGTTGCGCCGAATCTCGGGCGTGACCCTCATGGCTGTGAACTGCTCAAACCAGCCGTGAAGGGAGACGTCGGCAGCACCGATATCCAGTTCATGTTGCGAGGAGCCATCAAGGAAGCGGGTCTGCTGGTGTTGATCAATCGCCACATCGCTTCACGCACAGGCACCGCACCTCTTGGTGAAGACTTCAACGTCAGAACCGCACCCCAAGACAACGAATCCCTGCTGGCTCTCTGCAAGCAACGGATACCGCCTGAACAGATGCCTCATCTTGTTGGCGTTGGTGACACTGTCACTTCAACAATCAACGCGTCTGGCGATGGCTGGTTGAGAGGAGGCAGTGATCGAGGCTTTCTCACTCTCCTTCAGGAACTCGGATCCAGCTTTGGACGTCCAAATCGGGTTGTAGTGGTCGACAGCAGTGGTGGAGAGGTTGACCGACCGTCGTTGGCAGATGGCTCTCTCGCTGGTATCAGTGACCCTGAAGACCCTCTGCATTTCGATGTCTGCATTCCTGGCGGTCCTGAGGCCTATGTGGACTGGTTCACCGGTTTGTCGGAAGCTCGGACCAAGCTCACACCCTGAAACGCCTTTGCCAGATTGAAAACGGTGTGTGGGCTGTTGGTTGAACAGTCCTTTCCCTAACTCTGTGGCTGTTTCGCCAGAATTCCAACAGGTCACCGCTTCAGATCGCTTCCAGACGTTGACATCAACCATTCCCGAAACGCTGAGGTTCCCCCCAGTTCGCCGAGGCAAATTGACCACTCTGCAGGTCAATCTTGGCTATCGCTGCAATCAGACCTGCAGCCACTGTCATGTGAATGCCGGCCCCTGGAGAAAGGAAATGATGGCCAGGGAGCTGATTGATCTGATCCCAGAGGTGCTCGCCCGCCTTGATCTTCGCTGTCTGGATCTCACTGGCGGTGCACCCGAACTGCACCCTCAGTTTCGTGAGCTTGTTTCGGCGGCCAGGACTCTTGGCGTTGAGGTGATCGATCGCTGCAACCTCACGATTCTTAGCGAACCCGGACATGAGGATCTGGCTGAATTCCTGGCGGCAATGGGTGTCAGGGTGGTTGCATCTCTGCCCTGTTACCAGCAGGAGACGGTGGATTTGCAGCGAGGCCAGGGCGTCTACGAACGAAGCATTGCAGGTCTGAAGCAGCTGAATCAGCTGGGGTATGCCCAACATGGATCGCCGTTGCAACTTGATCTGGTGTTCAACCCATCAGGCCCTTCTCTGCCCCCGGCTCAGGAGCCCCTTGAAGCTCAGTATCGGCAGGCCTTGTCGTCAAGCCACGGAATTTCCTTCTCCCACCTGCTAACGATCACCAACATGCCGATCCAGCGCTTTGCGAGAGATTTGCAGCATCAAGGTCAGCTCGATCCCTACCAGCAGACACTGCGAGAGGCCCATCGACCGGAAAACATCAATGCGGTCATGTGCCGAAGTCTGATCAGTGTGAGCTGGACCGGAGCTCTCTACGACTGCGATTTCAACCAGCAGCTCAATCTTGCAACCAACAATGGACCTCGACAGCTCGCTGACCTACTCAGCGCAGCGGATGGACTAATGGATCAACCGATTGCTGTCGCTGACCATTGTTTTGGGTGTACTGCTGGCAATGGGTCTAGCTGTGGTGGTTCGCTCAGTTGAGGGTCACCTGAACACCAGCGGGTGTGAACAAGAACACGTGTTCCCCAATGCGATGTTCCTTACCGTCGACGGCCTGCACTCCACCGGAGACGAAATCAGCGGTGCGTTGCGCCTGGACGTTGTCCATGGATGTGAGATCGAGCACCACTGTTTTGTGACTACGTACAGCCAAAACGGCTGCGATCCCTTCTGTGACATCTCGCGCACGGATCACAAACAGCTCTTGTGGTAGCTCTCGAGTGAATTGATTCATTACTCCTAGCCTGGCGAGGCTGGAGGAAAGTCGCAGTAACCGTCACGATGCAGAAATGACCAAATCCTCCTCACCCGATTCGGCGCCAGCGCACTGCGGCAGTAAGCCCAAACGTTTGGCTATTGGAATCGCTCCCCTCGGCACCGTGTCAATCGGGATCGTCCCGATGGGGGTGATCTGTATCGGCATTGTTCCGATGGGTGTGGTGTCCATCGGTGTCGTCGCCATGGGAGTCATCAACCTTTCGATTGTGGGGATGGGGCTGTTGGCGATCGGAGCTAACACCATGGGGGTCTGGACCGTTGGACCGATGAGCATGGGTTTGGTCAAAATCGGTGGTAGCGGTAGTCATGACCACAACAGCCATAACCACAACAACCATCAGCAAAACAGCCATCAGCAAAACAGCCAAGCTGAGTCAAAAGACGAGCCACGCTTTCTGGCCTTTCCAACCAAGGCTGAAGCTGAAGCACAGGCCAGGCTGATCGGCTGTGAGGGAGTTCATCAGATGGGAAGTCACTGGATGGCTTGTGCCGAGCATTCAACGGGCCATCACTAGAAAGGCCTAGTCAGCGGCACTCGGGACAGATTCCACGCACGTTCAGGCTGGAGTCGATCAGTTCAAATTCGAATTGCTTGCAGGCATCTCGGCCTGCCTGGAGAACCGGCTCATTTTCAAATTCCTCGGTTCGCCCACAGCGCACGCAGACAAGGTGATGGTGGTGGATATGTTCGGCATCTGCCAGCTCGAACCGACTGCCACCATCTCTAAGCTCCAGCTCCTGGAGAAAGTCCATCTCCACTAACAAACGCAGGGTGCGGTAGATGGTTGCCAGCGAGACCTTGGACTGATTGTCCACAAGCTGACGATGGACCTCTTCTGCACTGAGGTGACTTCCGCTGCCAATCTGTTCGAACAGGTCCAGCACCATGCGCCTCTGCGGCGTCATACGACGCCCATCCTGGTGCAGCCCCTTCTTCAGAGTTCCGGTCGCTTCAGCAGAAGTGGTTGCAGGCGACATGCAAACGGAATGCAGTGTTTCTCAATAGTACGCACTATTGAGACTCGTCACCAGTGATCGTTGACGAGTTGTATTCTCCTTTAGCTGGTCCTGATCGTGACCTCTGATACGAAGATCCAGTCCAGCTGGGACATCAATGGAGATTGGGGGTGTTTTGCATCCTTCTCTGCAGCTATTCAGCAACATTGATCTGACATCGGCCTTAACAACCCTCAACCGCTTGCCAAGGATCTGACAGGCATACCCGATAGGCTGTTTTGGGTTCGTTGAAAAGAGTGTCGGTCTCCTGGACGGTGCTAATGCGCTTCTTTGCGAGCGGCCTTTTCCTGCTTGCTCACGGCCTGCTGGTGCTTGAGCACATTGCGCTGGGAACCGCACTTCACGGCGTTGCCGAAGTTTTTCTGGCTCCGTGGGCACTGCGCCATCGTGCCTGGGACCTGATCGTGATTGGTCTGATTTTTTGTGTGTTTGACCTGTGGGGAACCCTGAGACTGATCAATGTGCTGGGTTGAACGTCAACGATTCCAACCACCACCGGGCAACGCGTCCAGCCTGGTCGGGTTGACTGGCTGGCACCGTCACGACCACCAGCCGCTTATCGCTCCGCTGGTAGTCATATCGGCAGTAACCGACACCTGTTCCTGAGCAGGACGCAAGTGACAAAAGCTGATTGCCCGCCTGCTGTTGTTCAAAGCTGCGTTCCCGCCCCACAGGCGCAGGATTCCATCCTGTCGATGTCAGTGTCTGATCGACAACGAGAATCGATTGACCTGCCTGCAGATCAGGTGGCCGTTGCTCCGATTTCAGATCAACCCACATACCGGACATGACAAGTCCGGATAAAACCAGCAGCCAGCGCATAACCGAGCCCGTTTCATCAGGCATAGCCATGGATCTGTTTCTGATGCCACGCTTCAGCGTTGACACTGCTCTGCTTCTCTTGCTCTAACGACTAGATCGCTCAGAAAGGGCGTAACTGCAGTGGTTGTCGTTTAGTTCAACAGCGATATTGAAAAAATTTGATGTTTGCGCGATGTAAAGCTCAGCTGTGGTTTTAAAGGTTATCGACATATGACAGACAATAGATACTGTTCCTTTGATCGATGTTTCGACCCAGACAGTTTTGTCTCGATGAAGATAACTTCAACATCATCTACAGAACGAGAATCTCTCGTGAACAATGAATCGCGGCAATATAATCATTTTCGATGCGAACCCTTGGTATGCAAATGTGTTGGCAACATAAACTTGGTTTCAATTCAGGCATTTGATTGTATATTTGTACGTCGCTTGAAAAACAAACCAAGCGTTTTATTTTTTTTGCGGAAATTAGTTGCTTTCCCAAAGAAAGTAGCCACCTAGGACACCAGCTTTATTTGAGTGTAAAATTACATCATGAGGCAATTCCAAGTCTTTCAAGAGCTTGCTGTTGCCACCACCTAAGTGCAGAAGATCCCAGTTCCAGATGTGCTTGGTTGTTGAAATCACCCTTTCAACACGCTTAATCCATTTTTCTTTCCCAATAGTTTCAAGGGCTGCTCTGCCGACATAGTCTTCATAAGTTTTGCTTTTTTTAAACAGATGATGAGCGAGTTCCAGGTTTGGCACCAGGCATCCATCAACAAACAGTGCTGAACCCATGCCTGTACCAAGGGTCAACACCATTTCAACGCCCTCACCAGAAACACATCCATACCCCTGAACATCTGCATCATTGGCCACGCGAGTTGGCTTGTTCAAGCGTTGTTCCAGCTGAGCAGCAAGATTGATGCCTGGCCAATCGGCGTCTAAGTTAGCGGCAGTTTCAATAATTCCACTGCGCACAACACCAGGAAATCCAACGGCAACACGCTCAAATTCGGGCACTTTGCTGGTCAACCCTTCAATCACCTCGAGAATCGATTCTGGTGTCGCTGGATGAGGAGTTTCTTGGCGCTGTCGATCACAGATCTCCGTTCCCTTGGAGTCAAGGACAATAAGCTTGACTCCAGTTCCTCCAATGTCGATGCAGAGAGTGTTGGGTAATGACTCCATTCTTAGCCTTTCTATTAACAACATTCTATGCCTAAACACTCAGCTTTTCAACGGTGCTAATTTCTGTCGATAATTCGTGATGTAAATCAAGGCTCTAATGAAATAGATGATGCGAATACATTATTGGTAAGTTCGTCGATTGCAAGGCCCAAGCCATTGATTTGCAGATGGTTGGTTTGCTTTTGCGAGCTTATTGAAAAAGGGACAGTCTTTGTTAAAAATTGCTGACGATTGATGTTCTGGAAGAGATTCGTTGAATGGGCAAGTATGTTGATCGTATGTTTTAGTGGTTCAGCTTCACCAGGTCGCAGGTTTCTAGGACGATTGATCGGCACAGTGCCTGTTGAGAAATGCAGAACGCTGACGTTCTGTCCAATCTGATTGTCGTGCTTGATCGCAAATTACTTTGAGTCGCTGATTTAGTTGTTTCTGTTCTCGCATGTCATCTCTGATGCTTCGAACATACAAAGATCCTGTAATCAAGGACACTGATAGTGCACAAAGCACGGCAATTACTTTCAAAAATTTTGTCATGACCTCCCCCGGCGTACAGCACACTGTTGCTATGCGTTTAGCTCTTGAGTCCCATCAATCAATCGGGGCGACAGGATTCGAACCTGCGACCTAGTGCTCCCAAAGCACCCGCGCTACCAAGCTGCGCCACGCCCCGTTACCTCCGCATAGTAGAGCCTGACGGGGATCTGGCCGAAACCAGCTGCAGCAGTGGGTCTCAGCTCTTGCGTCATATGTGCTCAGATGGTGTCACTTAGAGGCAATCCCTTGGCCGTTACACAGAGGGGTAACGCTGAGGCGGGGCGCCCATGGCCAGTCAGTAGGCATCACTCAGCTGCAGAGCAAGCTCCATCGACCGGCCGCAATCGATGGAGCTTGGTGACACCCGGCCAGTCCATCGTTCGGCAGTGCGCATCCACGCCATAGGCGAAGTGCTGGCAAGTCAGGCAGATCCGGGCTCCTTTCCAGTTCTGAAGCTCCTTCTCGTCCACAAAATCCCACTCCTCCATCACCCGTCTTTGCAGTAGTACAGCTGTACTAAGTCAGGAAGGGAGGGGTGGTCAAGCGAGTTCGGAAAAGATTTCGGAATCACCCGATCGGGTGATGTGGTCACGGGGCTTTTGGGGGATCTTGAAGAAGCCCACCTCTGGCAGGCAGTGCATGTTGCAGCGGTTCCTCACCACCGCTCCATGCACAACCTCTTCCAGATCGCTGATGTGGATTCAGGTGTGATCAGGTGGGTCAACGCTGATCTCGTGACCCACATCCTGGGCGGTCAGCGGCACCGTCTCCTCCGGGTAGATCACTGAATTGGCCTTGGGCTCTCCCCATATTTCATCTTCAGTGAGCTCCGTCTCGATCAGCTCAATCGGAACACCTTCCTCTTCGATGATGGCCACCTTGAAACCACTG
Organism: Synechococcus sp. AG-679-A04; assembly: GCA_003210775.1. Taxonomy (GTDB): domain Bacteria; phylum Cyanobacteriota; class Cyanobacteriia; order PCC-6307; family Cyanobiaceae; genus Synechococcus_C. Next base: position 3,652 of record QCUI01000017.1, on the reverse strand, counting down.
AAAGGTTCATAGGGCCCTAGAAGCAGCTGCCGGGTTAGAAGCGATGAAATTGAATCCGGAATCCTCCGGGTTCCTCACCACCAGATGTGTACATCCGAAAGGTTGAGCTGTAGTGCTCACCATGGCGTTGCTCCGAAGTGGGAACACCCATGTGGTGGTAGCGATAGCTGACGTTGGGCTTGCGTTTCATCACTGTTGATCACCGCTGAATACACAATGACCTCCTTCCTGGTGAGCAGCTGGTGAACAGGGAGAGAGTTTTCAGCATGTTCGGAACCTGACTGATTCAAGGTGAACTAATCCGGAGGAGCAGCAAGGGAACCAAGCATCCATAACCTCTTCCAGATCGCCGATGTGGATTCAGGCGTGATCCGCTGGGTCAATGCTGATCTGGTGACCCACATCCTTCCGAGGGCTCCAGGGCAATAAAAAACCCCGCACTCGGCGGGGGACTCTCCTTCTGCTGAATGAACTGGATTCATGCGAGTACATCGTTGTGCTGTTGGAAGAATTGATCTTGATGAGTCTGTTGAGTTGGATTGGCTGTATGCAATGTGGATTGAGAAGAAGAATCTACCGATGCTTGCGCGGCAATGATGCGACCCGATTCAAATCCATCGAAAGGGCTGAGAGTTACAGGATTCAAAGTGAAGCCTCCATCTACTGCTGTTCCTGAGAACGAGTCAATTGATGCAACTTCGGAAGCCTGTTCATCCAGGCGAGATCCGGTCACCTTGTTAGCAACCCATTTCACTCCTTCCCAAACGATGTTGACGCCTACCCCAGTTTTAATACCATTTTTAAGAGCTTCTTTTCCTCCTTGCTTTGATGCTTCTTTTACTCCTTCTTTCACGCCCTCCCTCACGACTTGCTTGGTCCCTTCTTGAAAGCTTTTTCTAGAGATATTCTTGGCTACTTCTTTGACAACTTGTTTTCCAACTTGTTTTCCGACTGACTTGAAGGGAGTCCACCAACCACCAACAGAATGGTCGTCTGTGTCATTTTCAAGCGATACATATGTTCCAAGGTTTAATTGCTGGGCGTCCATGACTTGCGGAATCTTTCCAGATTCAAACTGGAAATCAGTTGCAGTACTACGTTCAAAACTAACAATTGAATCTTCTTGATACTGGCCTTGGATGGTTGAAATTACTGATGGATTATCAACTTGAAATTTAATTTGCTCTTTATGACTCGTAGGCTGGTTCGTGATCATATCAAACGAATCCCCTGATCCCTCCTCGTCAGAGTGTGTATTGAATATTGCTTTAGTGATTGGCTTAGCTGCTTCTTTCTCTAATTGATTTTGAAGGTATTCAACCCTATCGAGTGGGTCCATTGCACGCACTAGAATTGGCTTAGGGTTGAGAGCCTGACTCCAGCTTTTCTGGCCTGGTTCGAAAATAATGTTTTCCCATTCAGGATCCGTTTTTTCAATTAGGAGCTTGTTAACAGCGTCACCAAAGTTTTTAGATTGATACAGCTTTTCATGCACCCGAGGATCCGTAAATGCGAAAAGAAGTGGCAGTACAGGCATTGATATGCTCCAAGGAGTGAATGTTTGGGGGTGTTGCCCCCTCGACTCCTTCAAGATCACAGCCCTTCTGGTGAACCCCACTACACAGCTTTGGTGTAGACCCCGCGAAGTTCTGGTGAGCTTCTGGTGAATGGCTCAGAAGTGAGTGCCTGAATGGGCTTAGCTCACACGGAAGCCAGTGACGCCAAGGCTCCAGGCCAATAAAAAGCCCCGCACTTGGCGGGGCGTGATTGGTGGGAGGTGTTTTGTCGGGAGATCGATCAGCACAACTAGACCGCCCTGCCTTTCCCTTTCGGGTCTTGTATAGCTCTCAGCCTCGCTTTGATGGCATCAGGCTTCCCGACAGTTCTCAGCGAAGTCCAAACTTTGCGTGCTTCTTACGGGGCTTAGCATTGGCCTTGATGTCTTAAAAAAATGCTTTGAATTAAGTTATGTCAAGTGAATTAGAACCGTGAAAGCATCCCGATAAGAAATACTTTAATGGACAAATTACAACCATTCTTATGATTGTCATAAAGATGCCTAGACTGATGTCATAACTGCACTTCAATGACAAGACTGAGCATTGAAGAGATGAGTATTTCTTCTCCCGAAACAATAATTGCCCTCAAAAAAGGGCAATTTGCTAATATCTACGACCTCATTCTTTAGGGTAACCGACTTCAATACAGAAGGACTGCTTGCAAACGCATCCAACAGAACAGCTTTTCCCGCCCTGGCCACCTCCACCTCCGGTAATCGCCTCAAGCTCCTGATCTGATAGGGAATCACCTTCATGTAAATCCTCCAAGGGGACTGTGTAACCATGTTCCTTGGCTATTTCAGCGACAGCCTGCGGACTTGTTGCAGCTTTAAGCCTTGACTGGAGACCTTCGTCAGCCAAAGCCTTCTCCATGAAGCCATTGAGTTGCTCTTCCGGCATTGTTATCAGGAGTCTTTAACGGTTATAGCAATTATGTCTTGAAGTGTCTTTGGCTAATACTTACTGCGCTCAATCGTGCCAGGTATTGATGGCTGATCGCGGGCTTGTTTGGTTTACTGAAGAAATAAAAAGCCCCTGCAATTACAGAGGCTTGGAGTAGGTAATAGTAGTTGGAACCCACAGCAATTTTTGCTACATCATTGGATTGGGTTTATCGGATTCGCTACCACGTTGGCCTTGACGGATCGCCGCAGGTATTATGACAGTGGCCTCCCCCACCGCAGGTATTATGTCCCCCAGCGACGTCTTCTAGCTCCCCTTCGCTGAGCTGACTGATCTTGTCAACGGTGAATTCATGGCCGTATTCTTTGGCAATGCCCATAACATCTTCAGGCGATACCGCTGCTTTTAGTTTCTCCTGAAGGCTTCTGTCACCTTCAAGTTTTACGAGAATTGCATTGAGTTGTTCTTGAGTCATGGGTGTCTCCGAGTGGGACCTGCTCGTTCTATTCCCGCTGGATTACGCATGGAAGTGGGGCAACCGTCCTTCGAGGTTCGGTTTCAGGACCTTTTCGGACGGGTTCTGCGGGAGCAAATTCACCGGTTTCAATTCCCTGTGGATGTCATCCCTCCTTGACCTCTTCGCCATCTCCGGAATTAATTGGAATCAGATCATCCGAAAGGGTGATTGTTCTCGCTTCAGCTATCCCCTTTCAGGTATTTACCGAGTCCATGGACACTGGCTGGCGTACTTCCAATAGATTTCGGCATGGCGACTGGCGACCATGGCCAGCTGCACGTTCATCCCGTCGACGAACAACTCTCCGACGGTTCGGCCATAGCGATCGACGGTGATCCGGCGAAGGCCGACGGACCTTCCGACCAACATTGCCCGCAGGTGATCCCTGGCAGCACTGGCCCGTTGTTGCTGAGCCCGCTTCCCTTTCAGCTCAGGAGTGTCGATGCAAGCAAGCCTGACCCTTTCTCCGTCAGTGGTCCGGCAGGTGTCGCCGTCGTAGCAGCTGCGGATGGTAACGGTCTCCAGTGCTGCAGCAGGCAGCGCCGGGCATGCAGCAACAGCAGGGCTAGCGAGCTGTTCGCAGCGGATTGAAGCGTCGTCATTGCTGCCCCTCGTCTGAGCTTGGGCACGCTTTTTGCACTATTGGACTTTTTGCCTGTGAAGGCAATGAGCA
>QCUI01000016.1 GCA_003210775.1 Synechococcus sp. AG-679-A04 | reverse complement strand
ACGTTTTGGCTACACGCAACGGACCATGGCAGGACGTTTCAGCCAGCAGAACCAGCGTGTCAGACCGAGCTCGAAGGAAGACCAGGTAGTCCAGAAGGCCCGCGAGCACTTCGAGCGAACACTGATTCCCCTGCGTGGTCACTTGGCTGGCAGCGTCGCTGCCCTGGAACATCCCCGTCATGACGAAGCTCTCAACTACGGCGAGATCTTCCTGAGGGACAACGTTCCCGTGATGGTCTACCTGCTGACGCAGAAGCGATTCGACATCGTTCGTCAGTTCCTGACCATCTGTCTTGACCTGCAAAGCACCACGTATCAGACACGAGGTGTTTTCCCCACCAGTTTCGTGGAGGAGGAAGGCCATCTGATTGCGGACTATGGCCAACGCTCCATCGGCCGGATCACGTCAGTCGACGCAAGCCTCTGGTGGCCGGTTTTGTGCTGGATGTATGTCAAATCAAGTGGGGATGAGGAATTTGCCTCCAGCCAGGCTGTGCAGCGGGGTGTTCAGCTTCTGCTGGACCTGGTATTGCATCCCACCTTTGAAGGAACTCCGGTTCTGTTTGTGCCGGACTGCGCATTCATGATTGACCGTCCGATGGACGTCTGGGGTGCACCACTGGAAGTGGAGGTGTTGCTCTACGGATCCCTGCGTTGCTGCACTCAGCTGATGGAGCTGGGACGAAAGCACCACAACAGCAGGCTGCTGGACCAACGACTGGTGCTGACGCGGCAGTGGGTTCACGACCTTCGCCAGTTTCTTCTCAAGCACTACTGGGTCACCAGCAAAACCATGCAGGTGTTGCGTCGCAGACCGACAGAACAGTACGGGGACAACCAGCACCAAAACGAATTCAATGTTCAGCCACAGGTCATTCCTGACTGGCTGCAGGACTGGCTCGAGAACCGAGGTGGCTACCTGATCGGCAACATGCGCACCGGACGTCCTGACTTCCGCTTTTACAGCCTCGGAAATTCGCTTGGCTGCCTATTCGGACTACTGACTGCCCCGCAACAACGGGCACTATTTCGCCTGACGCTGCACAACCGCGACCACCTGATGGCCGAAATGCCCATGCGCATCTGCCACCCTCCGATGGAAAGCCTCGAATGGCAGAACAAGACGGGGTCGGATCCAAAGAACTGGCCCTGGAGCTATCACAACGGTGGTCACTGGCCGAGCCTGTTGTGGTTCTTCGGTGGCTCCATCCTTCTGCACGAGCGCCGCCATCCCCATGCCGATGTTCTGCTGATGGGGCAGATGAAAGCCCTGCTGGAGGAGTGTTATTGGAGTCATCTCAACCAGTTGCCGAGGCAACAGTGGGCTGAATACTTCGATGGCCCAACAGGCACCTGGGTGGGTCAACAGTCCAGGACCTACCAGACCTGGACGATTGTTGGCTTCCTGCTGCTCCACCACTTCCTGCGCGTCAATCCCGATGACGTACTGCTTCTGGACCTGGATGAAGGGGCTGTTCCTGACCCTGCGGATGAGGATCACGAAGACAGTGATCACGACTGGGATCACCATTAAAAAAGCCCAGCCATAAGGCTGGGCTGATGACATCCCTTCAACCGGGATTCAGAAGAGGCCCAGAGTTAGAGATTTATCGATGGGCATTGCTGCACCGATACCGAGATAGATGGTGGTGGCTGTTCCGAACAGGAACACTGCCATCGCAACAGGGCGGCGGAAAGGGTTCTGGAACTTGTTGAAGCTCTCAATGAACGGAACGAGCATCAGACCAAGAGGCACAAGTGTCTGAAGAGCGATTCCCAGAAGCTTGTTAGGGACAACCCTCAGGATCTGAAAAACGGGATATAGGTACCACTCAGGAAGAATCTCCAGAGGTGTAGCAAACGGATCTGCCTTGTCACCAAGCATGGCTGGATCGAGGACTGCGAGTCCGACAATGCAGGCGATCGTGCCAAGGATCACGACCGGGAAGATGTAGAGGAGGTCGTTGGGCCAGGCGGGTTCGCCGTAATAGTTGTGGCCCATGCCCTTGGCGAGCTTGGCGCGCATTTTCGGATCATTCAGATCCGGCTTCTTAAGGATGTGCATGGATCAGGGAGTGATGAATAAACCTTAATCAGACAAGGGGCGCTGAACGCAAGAGCGCTCAGAGAATGAAACGGATCACAAGGGACCGGAAATACCTTGCTTCCGAATCATCAGGAAGTGCATCAGCATGAAGACTGCCAGAAGCCATGGCATCACAAAGGTGTGAAGGCTGTAGAAGCGAGTCAGCGTGGACTGACCGACGCTTTCACCGCCACGAAGCAGTTCAACCATGAAGTCTCCGACCACAGGGATGGCAGCAGGAACACCTGAAACGATCTTCACAGCCCAGTAGCCAACCTGATCCCAAGGGAGGGAATAGCCAGTAACGCCAAAGGAAACCGTGATCACGGCCATTGTGACACCTGTCACCCAGGTGAGTTCACGGGGACGCTTAAAACCGCCAGTCAGGTAGACGCGGAACACATGGAGAATCAGCATCAGCACCATCATCGAGGCACTCCAGCGATGGACCGAACGGATCAACCAACCGAAACTCACATCCGTCATCAGGTACTGAACGGAGGTGTAAGCCTCAGCAACCGTCGGCTTGTAGTAGAAGGTCATCGCGAAGCCTGTCGCGAACTGAATCAGGAAACACACAAGTGTGATTCCACCGAGGCAGTAAAAAATGTTGACGTGTGGAGGCACGTACTTGGTGCTGATGTCATCAGCAATGTCCTGAATTTCAAGACGTTCCTGGAACCAGTCGTAGACAGGTGAGGAGTTCGCCATGCAGAGGTGGGCTTGGATTGCGAGAGTCTACCGATGTCGTTCCAGTTGCGGGCAGGGATGAAGCCAATGTTGCCGACTGTTAACGGAAGCTCAGATCGTCTGCGACGTCTGGCTTTTGGTTTGGCGAGTGCCATTCTGATCGTTCTGATTGCCAGCCCGCAGGCCCTGGCACTGAACGATGCGCAGCAACTGGTGGTGGAAAGCTGGCGTCTCGTGAATCAGGGTTATCTGGACCCTGAACAGTTCGACCGCATCCGCTGGAAACGCCTTCGCCAGAAGGCACTTGAAAACACGATTGAAACCAGCGAAGACGCTTACAACGCCATCGAGGCGATGCTGCTGCCGCTCAATGACCCCTACACCCGCCTGCTGAGGCCTGCGGACTACGAAGTGATGAAGGCAAGTAACGAGGGGAACCTCAGCGGTGTTGGACTGCAGCTGGGTCATCGCCAAGACAGCAATGCAACCGTGGTGATTGCTCCACTGGAAGGATCCCCCGCAGCTGAGGCCGGCATCGTGAGTGGAACTGAAGTCTTGGCAGTGAATGGAGAAGCTGTTGAGATGCTCGGCCTCGAAACGACCGCGGCACGTCTCCGGGGAGCGGTGGGAACCCAGGTGTTACTCACTGTGCTGACGCCGCAGGAAGAGCAGCAGGAAATCACTCTTGAACGACGCAATATCGACCTGCGACCGGTGCGGACAAGGCGGCTGCGCAGTGACACCCACACCCTCGGTTACATCCGGATCACGCAGTTCAGCGAGGGCGTGCCCGAACAGGTTCGCGAAGCCATCGATGAGTTATCCGACAAGAGCGTGGAGGGGCTGGTGCTTGATCTGCGTAACAACTCGGGGGGGCTAGTTAGTGCAGGACTCGCGGTTGCCGATGCATTCCTGGATCAGCAACCGATTGTGGAGACCCGAAATCGCAGCGGCATTGCCGATCCGATCCAGGCAGGAGCTGAAGTGCTCTACTCGGGACCGATGGTGACGCTGGTCAATGGAGGTACGGCAAGCGCCAGCGAAATTCTGGCTGGCGCCCTTCAGGACAATGAACGATCGCTGCTGCTTGGAAGCAACACCTTCGGGAAAGGTCTGATTCAGACTCTGACCAACCTCAGTGACAGCAGTGGACTCGCCGTGACTGTGGCGGGCTACGTGACCCCCAGCGGTCGAGACATTCAGGGCGAAGGCATCACTCCGGACAGGATCCTGGACGGACCGGAACCACTGAATCCCGGCGGAGAAGGTGATCGCTGGCTTACGGACGCCGAACTGGTGCTCCAGTCGATGATTGATCAGGAAGCCAGTCAGGCCATTACAGATCAAATACCGATCACGGATGACGTGGAAGTGGAGCCGTTGAGCTGAATGGGCTCTCGCACATATCACGACCCACTCCATCGCGGCATCAGCCTGGACGCAGATCAACCAGCGGAAGCCATGGTGCTTGCGCTCGTGGATTCGGCACCTTTTCAACGTCTTAGGCGTATCCGCCAGCTCGGCCCAGCATTCCTCACGTTCCACGGCGCCGAATCCAGTCGATTCACCCACTCGCTGGGTGTTTTTGCCATCGCGCGCCGAGCGATGGGCCGCCTGATTGAGCTCGACCCCTCTCTGGACAAGCAAAAGGGTGTGCTTTACGCCGCCGCTCTGCTCCATGACCTTGGCCACGCTCCTCTCAGCCATTCAGGCGAAGAGATGTTTGGCACGCACCACGAACAGTGGTCAGCTCGTGTGATCCGGGAACACCCCGACATTCAGGGCCCCCTTGAACAGTTTGCGTCAGGCACAGCTGCCTCGGTGGCCGATCTTCTCGAACATGGACGTGCCGAACGTGGCGTTATCAAGGCTCTGGTGAGCAGCCAGCTTGACTGTGATCGTCTGGATTACCTCTTACGCGACAGCTACAGCACAGGGGCCCGATACGGCCAGCTGGATCTGGATCGCATCCTCAGTGCGATCACCCTGGCACCCGATGGTGAGTTGGCCATTCATCCGAAGGGCTTAATGGCGGTGGAGCACTACCTGGTAGTCCGAAGCCTGATGTACCGCAGCGTTTATAACCACCGGCTCAATGTGGTTTGCAATTGGTTGCTGGATCAGTTGATCCGCCAGGCGCGACTGCTCGGCCCCAGTCGAATCTGGGCTGACCGCACCATGCAGGCGTGGCTGTGGCAGACCCAGGAGCTCGACCTCCATAGTTACCTCGCCAATGACGACCTACGAACCGGTTATCACTTTCAGCGATGGAGGGAGGAAGCACCCGAGCCTCTTGCCGATCTCTGCGATCGATTTCTGAACCGGAGACTGTTTAAAGCTCTCGATGTCAGCCAGATGGATGCATCAACGCAGTTGGAAATGCTGGCTAAAGCGCAGACCTATGCGGCTGCAACAGGCCTCGACCCTGAGATGTGTTGTGGACTTCGACATCATCAGATCCGGGGATATCACCCCTATCGAGGTGGATTGCGCCTGTGGGACGGTCAAAGCCTTCAGGCGCTTGAACAGTGCTCGCCACTGGTGAACAGCCTCGCGATTCCTGCAGCGTCAGCCTGGTTGATTCACCCGGGAGAGATCTCAACCGAACTGAATGTGGCCATGGCCAGCATTCGCTAGGCGGGGGATCTCCCTACTGTCCGGCCATGACCGATGAACCAACACCGCAGGTCCCTTACTGCCTCAGACTCCCGGGGTTCCGTTCCGTGGCTTGGCAGCAATGGCTTCCGGCACAGCTGCCATCCATCCCCCCAGGAGCCATCGATCTGGACATTGGAGACTGGAGCCTGAGCTGTCGCGATCTAGACGAACTGCTCCATGCTTTGCAACAGGCTGGCCACGAGGTTCAGTTGTTGATCACGCGCTGCCGAGACACGTTGATCAGCGCAGCGGCACTGGGTTTACCTGTTCGCGAGGCCAGCAATGACATCCACACGAGTGAAGCCAGGGATGATCAGCCGAACGAGACCAAAACCCATGTTGACCTAACCGTTCACCGGGGAACCTTGCGGTCCGGTGATCACATCGAAACTCGTGGTCACCTGCTGATCGTTGGTGATGTGAATCCAGGGGGGTCGGCGTCCGCCGAGGGAGATGTCTACGTCTGGGGACGCCTGCGAGGCCGTGCCCACGCAGGCAGCAAGGGCAACAGCAACGCCAAGATCGTGGCATTGCAGCTGAGACCACTTCAGCTGCGGATCGCGGAGCTTGTGGCGAGAGGTCCTGAAGAACAGCCCCAGCCCGGTCTTGCCGAGCAGGCTTGCGTTCTGGATGGTGCCATCTCCATCGAGCCAGCCAGTGCTCCCTTCTTCGCTCAGCAAACCTGATCGTTGTCAGGCAGACGAGACGAATCAATGCCATTAAGGTGGCGCGATCAAAACGGGACCCCGTGACCAATTCGCGAACGATCCTGATCTGCTCTGGAAAGGGTGGCGTCGGCAAGACCACCCTCACTGCCAATCTCGGCATTGCGCTGGCCGGGCAAGGGGCTCGCACCGTGGTTCTGGATGCGGACTTCGGCCTCAGAAATCTCGATCTGCTGCTTGGCCTTGAGAATCGAATCGTGTTCACAGCTCAGGAGGTGCTGGCAGAAACCTGCCGGCTTGACCAGGCACTGGTAAAGCACAAGCAGGAGCCGAACCTGGCACTGCTGCCTGCGGGGAATCCGCGGATGCTCGAGTGGTTGAAACCTGAAGACATGCAGACCATTGTTGGAATGCTGTCGGAGCGTTTCGACTACGTTCTGATCGATTGCCCAGCAGGGATCGAAGACGGCTTCAAGAATGCCGTTGCGGCAGCGAAGGAAGCGATCGTGATCACGACTCCTGAAGTGTCGGCGGTCAGAGACGCAGATCGTGTGATCGGTTTGCTCAACACCAATGGCGTCTCACCCGTTCAGCTCGTACTGAACAGAGTGAGACCGAAAATGATGGCCAATCAGGAGATGTTGGCGGTCGACGACGTCACCGACATCCTTGCTCTACCGCTACTTGGCCTGGTTCTTGAAGATGAGCAGGTGATTGTCAGCACTAACCGGGGTGAACCCCTGACACTCAATGGACATGCTTCTCCTGCTGCCAAGGCTTACGGGAACATCGCCCGTCGCCTCCAGGGAGAGGACATCCCCCTGATGGACCCTGCGAAAAGCGGACGACGCGGCATTCGCGCCAGGGTTCGCCAACTGATGCAAACCAAGATTTTCTGAATGCCATGACCTTGCAAGACCTGATTGACAAAATCCTGCGCCGTCAACCCGCCAGTGCAACCACAGCACGTGAACGCTTGCAGTTGGTTCTGGCCCACGATCGCAGCGACCTGAGCCCTGAAACGCTGGATCAGATGCGACGCGAAATCTTTGAAGTCGTGGCCAAATATGTGGACATTGATCTCGAGGAAGGGGATGTGAGCCTGGAGACAGAAGATCGCGTAACAGCACTGGTAGCCAATCTGCCGATCAGACGTTCAATGGCGACCAGCTCACAGGATTGACGCGTTGGCGATTGAGGGGAATCCCAACACCAGGACTTCCCTCGATCCATGACGAACTTTCAGCTCACACCAGCCGAAATTGGCGTGCTCAATCTTCTGCTGCAGGGCAATAGCAATCGTGCCATCGCCGAAATACTTGTTCTAAGTGTGCGCACCGTTGAAAGCCATATCAGCAATTCCCTAGGGAAGACAGGATGTCGTTCACGACTGCAGCTCAGCCTTTGGTGGATGCAGCAGGACACGGAAGACAAGCGGATGTGCGCCAGTAGAGTTCCTTCATTGCCGGCTTAGCTCAGTGGTAGAGCAGCGCTTTTGTAAAGCGAAGGTCGTCGGTTCAAATCCGTCAGCCGGCTTCTTAGGACTCAACTCCGAACGTTCAGGGCGTTCTATCGGAGTCAGTGCGCCCAGCAAGCAACCAGATCCCCACCAAGGCCAGTAGCACGGGCAGCAGTCTCAGTTCGAACAAGGGCGTAAACCAACGAATCGCCGGTTCCAGCGTCCAGTGAAAGAGGGCCTGGAGCGCCAGCACAAGGGCGATCAGCCAGAGCATGGTGGGGATCTCTCAATCACATCAACCATCACAGCGCCCTGGCGCAGCAATTGCCAGCATCCGGAAGATGTCCAGGCAATCACGGTGCTCGCCAGACCAGACGGATCAGGCCAGGGCAGAGGAGCCAGCAGCGGCAGATCCGGAAAAGCGTCAGCGGCTTCGGCTGCGCTCTGAGTTGGCGGAGCGCCTGAAGGATTGGCACTCGTTGTCGCCAGTGGACCGCTCTGCATCAGCAGGGCTCGGGTCACATCACATGCAGGGATACGCATTCCCAGGGTTCGTTGACCAGGGTTGAGGCTCTGAGTGAGACGCCCCTCAACAGGAAGCACCAGGGTGAGTGCGCCTGGCCAAAAGCGACGGGCCAGCGGTTCAGCATCAACCCTTGCTTCTTCAGTGGTGAGTGCCAGCAACAGATCAGCCTGAGCTGCCATCAGGATCAAAGGCTTGTCCTGCGGACGCTGCTTGAGAGCCCAGATCTGTGCCGCATGATTGGGGAAAGCGGCAAGTGCTGGCAAGGTATCCGTGGGCAGCAGAGCTGCTCCACCACATCTGAGATGCAGTGCCAACTGCTTGGCTGGCATCAATAAAAACTTGTCATTGGTCATGAGGAAGACCGAAGAACAGGATCAGCGTCAAAGGGGGCGCCTGGCGATGGCAAAACGCTTCACTCCACTGAGATCAGAGCGAGCTCTAGAACGCACGAGTCCTGCAGACCGCATCAGGCCAAGCACCTGATCACTCTGGTCGTGATGATGCTCAAGCAGCAGCCATCCGCCTGGGGAGAGTGCCTGAGGGGCCCGTTCCAGAATCGCTTTACAGCAATCCAAACCGTCCTCACCTCCACATAGAGCCTGTCTTGGCTCATGGTCGCGAACGAGAGGATCGAGCGCGTCCACAACCTGGGAGGGGATATAAGGCGGATTGGCGACAACAAGGTTGAACTGTCCCCACCAGCGATCGAGGGGATCCCACCAAGATCCTTGATGCAGATGCCATGTCCGAGAAGTCGTCAAGGCGTTGAGGTTGATCCGCGCCAATTCGAGAGCAGCAGTGCTGAGATCCACAGCATGTCCATCCCATCCCGGAAGGGCACGAGCGAGGGCAATCGCCAGTGCTCCGCTGCCTGTTCCCAGATCAGCCCAGCGACCCGCCGATCCACAACCTGGCGCTTGTGGATCCTGGAGGCAATCAAGCGCGAAATCAATCAGGAGTTCCGTCTCCTGCCGCGGGATCAGTGCTGCTGAGCTGATCTGAAGGTCAAGATCGCGCCATGGACAGCGTCCGACGAGATGCTGCAACGGAACATGCTTCTGAAGATGCATTGCCCAGAGCTTCTCGAGGTCCTGCAGGGTGCTGGCCAGAGGAACGATTGACTCAGGCAGGATTCGTAGCCGCTGAAGTTCAGCCCAGCTCAAATTGGCCTCCATCGCCAGAAGCCAGTCGAGATCAACAGCCCGCCCGCCACGCAGCAATTGTCGGCGCCGCCAGGCCAGCAACTCCTGTCCTGAACAAGGGGCGGACACCATTGATTCAACCTAGAGCGAGCGCCAACGCAGACCTGGCTGCGATACGACCAGACCTTGGAGCTCAAGCTTCAGCAGCTCCGCAGCGACACGTTCAGGATTGGATTGCAGTGCATGCACCATTTCATCGAAGCTGGAATCGTTATCCACCAACTTCAGCAAGCGAGTCTGCACAGGGTTGGGGATAAGAGGTTTCTCTGACTTCAAAGCAAGGGCATCACCTTCCTCAACAAAAGAGCCACAAGGGCCTGTCCCAAGTTGATGAATCAAATCTTGGGCGTTTATCAGCGGCAGTGCCCCCGACTGAAGCAGCGCATTGCTTCCCTGAGACGATTCACGCAGAGCATCACCTGGAACAACCCAGACGGGGATTCCCAAAGAACATGCCATCGCTGCCGATCGCAGCGCTCCACTGTTCTCTGGACACTCGACCACCACCACAGCCTTGGTGACGGCGACGAGCAAGCGGTTGCGCAGAGCAAAACTGGATCGCGTGACCCTCTCGGAATCGCGGAGCTCAGTCATCAGCAAGCCAGCCTGCCCGACCTCCTGCTGTAAACAGCGATGTTCAGTCGGATAAACACGATGCAGGGGAGTTCCAAGAACAGCGACGGGACTACCGCCAGCCTGAAGACAGCCTCGATGAGCAGCTGCATCAATGCCCTCAGCCAGACCGCTGACCACGGGCCAGTGAGCTTGGGCGAGGACTCGACCCAACTTGTCCGCCATCCGAAGGCCGTGACTGGAAGGCCTCCTCGTTCCAACCACGGCAACCGCCTGCTGCGACGAGAGCAAGGACAACAGACCTCGACGTCCACGCCACTGAATCGACAAAGGCGGGCGCTCCAGCCTTGCAAAACCAGCTGGCCACTGAGGATCGCAGGGCAACAGAACATCAAGGGGGACCTCGATGCAAGGTTTCAGGCCGTGGCTTGCTCGATAACGCTCGAGCGAAGACAGAACCGACGCCGGCCATCCGAACTCCTTGTGCAATTTCGACAGAGACCAGCTCCAAAGCTCCTGAAAACCCTGAGGGACCTCAGCGGCAGCAAAACAAAGCTGGCGCATCCGAGCCGAACCGATCCCAGGACACTTCAACCACAGCCACCGCCAGGAGCGCTCCAACACGAAATCATTGCTAGTACAAATACACTATCAACAACTTTCTTTTGGCCCTTCGATCAGGGTCCTGAATGCCTCTGCCGCTGCTTCAGGAGGGTGACGCAGAACCCTTCGAACGGGATGCACTCTCACCAAAACAAGCTCCACCGTGGCTTCAGCTACGCAGGTACCACCCTTCATGAAACGGGTTGACCAGGGCCAGCGAACACCCCGAGGAGCACTGGAGACACTCATCAGCTCCACCTCATCCCCAAGCATCAGCGCCTCCCGGTAGCGGATCTGAAGCTGAACAACGGGCATTTCCAGGCCATTTGAAGCCATCTTTTCGTAGGGGTAGCCCGTGGCGGACAGTGCCTCCACCCGAGCCTCCTCAAGCCATCCCACATAAGCTCCGTGCCACATCACTCCGCCATGGTCTGTGTGCTGTGGCAGGACTCGTTTGACCAGGCGCCAGGGGAGCCTGGTAACGCTCTCATTCAGCATCCGAACTGGGAACTCCAATCGGCCATAGGCTGCTGCATAGGCTGAAACTTCGCCGTGTTCAAGAACCTTCTGATCGCCGATTCAGGCAAAGGCCATGTCGGTGAAATGATCAACATGCTGCGCGACTTGCCGGCTTTCAAAGCAGCCAGGATCAACCTGCTGCATGTGGTCCCAGAACAGACCATGGCCGCAACACAACAGCACTGGGAAAGCGCAGGCAGTCTCCTGGCTGGAGCTGTGGAGAAATTGGGTCTCAATCCACAGGATGTGAATTCAATCATTCGCCAGGGGGACACCAAGCAGACCGTTCTCAATGTGGCGGACGAATTGAACGTGGACCTAATCGTGATGGGATCCCGAGGTCTTGGCAGGCTTCGGTCAATCCTGTCCAACAGTGCCAGCCAGTACGTCTTCCAACTGTCGACGCGTCCCATGTTGCTGGTTCGCGACGACCTTTACATCCGACATATCAACAGGGTCCTGGTCACCATCGATGGAACAGGCGTCGGCGACGACGCCCTCAAGCTGGCCTGCGAGATGGTTCAAGAGATTCCCGGAGGACAACTGACAGGCGTTCACGTAGCTCGCCAGGACCCGACCCCATCCCGAGGAGCAGCTGGCAAAAGCGACAGCTACCTCGACCGTGCTGTGCAGAGAGCTCGAAAACTGGGCGTTGAACTCAAACCTTTGCACGTGACTGACGCCGACATTGGCAAGGGCGTGTGTTTCGCAGCCGAGAAGGTCAACGCTGATCTGGTTGTGCTGGCCTCTCAGGATCGCCGGCCTCTTGTGGCAAGAGGACTGGTTGACCTCGACAAACTGCTCGGAGGTTCAGTCAGTGACTACATCCGAGTACACGCCCCTGCCCCGGTGCTTCTCGTGAGAGAACCGGAGCAGAGGTGACTGACCACGATCAGAACAGCTGATGACGACAGCCGGGAAGGAACTCAACCTTCACGGCTATTGGTCTGAATAAACAGGATGATCAGGAAGACGGTCGGCACCAGAACAAACAGCAGGCTGGCCACGAAGCCGAGATCGTTGGTTTCCATGAACGTGAAAGAACCTGCTGGAACGTATCACCGTCCGGAAAGCTTTGACACGAACCGATCAGCGCTCTTCACCGGGCGTTGCAGGCGAACCCTGGCTAGAGGTCTCCAGCGCATGCATCGTTTCTTCAGTGGCTGACTCAACATCAGCGTCCTCATCAACGGCAAGCGCACCGGGCCATTCTTCTGGCCCCGGAGGAAGAGGTGCCGCCATGGCCGCAGCGACCCGCTTGTCCTGATCAGGCATCGAAGCCTGTGGTTTCGTCACCACAACCACCGACTTCTCAACCAGAGACTGACAAGCCAGGCGCCATTCTTCTGGCCTGCGCCTCAGCTTGACCTCCTCCACAGCGGTTCTCGGACTCATAGCGGCTGCGGACGTTTTGCCTTCAACCTTCACGAAGCAAGTGCTGCACTGACCGCAGCCACCACAGTTACCAAGCTGACCCTTCAGTCCGTAGAGCTGGATTCCTTCTCTCACAGCGACAGCGCGCAGATTTTCTCCTGGGAAGCACTCCACATCGCGACCCTCGCGCACAAAACGGATGACAGGCATTGGAGCTCCGTAAAAGAAGGGCGTTGCGACACGCCGAGGGGCCGACATTAAGAGCTCCAGGTTGCGTTTTGTAACCCCCGCGAGAGATGGCTGCAAAGACAAGCAAACCCAGGACTCCGGCGGGCACGAGAACTTCGATCATCTCCGAGACCGTCAATTCGCATTTCAGCTCAAGACAGCCTGCCGCGTACATCGAAGCGAACGGCCTACGATCACTGGGTCTGACTGCATAGCAGCTCCGTCCCCCCGAACCTGACCCATGGGATTGCCCTGGTATCGGGTGCACACCGTCGTGATTAACGACCCAGGCCGCCTTCTGGCCGTGCACCTCATGCACACTGCCCTCGTCGCCGGCTGGGCCGGCTCGATGGCCCTTTATGAACTCGCCATCTTCGACCCCTCCGATCCAGTCCTGAACCCGATGTGGCGTCAGGGCATGTTCGTAATGCCCTTCATGGCCCGACTGGGCGTGACGGACAGCTGGGGAGGCTGGAGCATTACGGGAGCCACAGGCGTTGACCCCGGCTTCTGGAGCTTCGAAGGTGTCGCTGCTGCTCACATTGTTTTCAGTGGCCTGCTCATGTTGGCCGCCATTTGGCACTGGACATTCTGGGATCTCGAGATCTGGCAAGACCCCCGCACTGGGGAGCCAGCTCTTGACTTACCCAAAATTTTCGGCATCCACCTTCTGTTGGCAGGTCTTGGCTGCTTCGGCTTCGGAGCTTTCCACCTCACTGGAGTCTTTGGCCCAGGAATGTGGGTCACTGATCCTTATGGGATCACCGGGCACCTAGAGCCAGTGCAACCGTCCTGGGGACCTGAAGGGTTTAATCCGTTTAACCCAGGTGGAATTGTTGCTCACCACATTGCAGCTGGAATCGTCGGCATCATTGCTGGTGTCTTCCATATCACCACCCGTCCTCCGGAACGTCTCTACAAGGCATTGCGGATGGGCAACATCGAAACAGTTTTGGCTAGCGCCATCGCTGCTGTGTTCTTTGCAGCGTTCATCGTTGCAGGAACCATGTGGTACGGAGCTGCTGCAACTCCTATCGAGCTCTTTGGGCCCACTCGCTATCAGTGGGATCAGAGTTACTTCAAGACCGAGATCAACCGTCGCGTGCAAACAGCGATGGATCAGGGTCAATCAGCGGCAGAGGCTTACGCCTCGATTCCCGAAAAACTGGCGTTCTATGACTACGTCGGAAACAGCCCAGCCAAAGGTGGCTTGTTCCGCGTAGGCCCCATGGTCAACGGCGATGGCTTAGCCACTGGCTGGTTGGGTCACATTGTTTTCACGGATAAAGACGGACGTGAACTGCAGGTCCGTCGTCTGCCGAACTTCTTCGAGAACTTCCCCGTGATTCTCGAAGACAGTGACGGCATTGTTCGAGCTGACATTCCCTTCCGTCGCGCTGAAGCGAAGTATTCCTTCGAACAGCAAGGCGTCAGTGCGTCTGTTTTCGGAGGTGCACTTGACGGTCAAACCTTCAGCGACCCTGCTGACGTAAAGCGCTTGGCTCGTAAAGCACAGCTAGGAGAAGCGTTTGAATTCGATCGCGAGACCTACAACTCCGATGGCACCTTCCGCAGCTCGCCTCGCGGTTGGTTCACCTTCGGTCACGCGGTATTCGCACTTCTCTTCTTCTTCGGCCACATCTGGCACGGAGCCCGTACGTTGTACCGCGATGTGTTCGCCGGCATCGATCCCGACCTCGGTGAACAGATTGAGTTCGGCCTCTTCCAGAAACTTGGAGACCGCACCACCCGCAAACTGCCTGAGGGCTACGTGCCCCCTGCAGGCACTCCGCTCAGCTGATCCGTTCTTAGGAGATAACCGATGGAAAGCTTCGCTTACATCCTCATCCTCACTCTCGCGATTGCAACTCTGTTCTTCGCTATCGCATTCCGCGATCCTCCGAAGATCGGCAAGTGATCATTTCAGCCCCGCTTTCAGCGGGGCTTTTTTTATGTCTAAAACGTGAATTCGCCCAGCAGATGTCGTGGGTGGACGCGACCCTTACAATTAATACATCTACGTAATGACAAGGGCGTGCAGTGCCCCTCCTGCCAGAACACAGATAGCCGGGTGCTCGAATCAAGAGCCGCCGATGGCGGAAGAAGTGTGCGTCGCCGCCGAGAGTGCCTCAATTGCGAATTTCGTTTTACCACTTACGAACGAGTTGAAACCGTTCCAATCACAGTGATCAAGAGAAACGGGAATCGTGAAACTTTCACTCGGGGCAAACTGCTTCATGGGTTGAGCAGAGCTTGCGAGAAAACAGGCATTCCTCCAGAACGCCTTGAAACCATGGTTGAAGAGCTGGAGCTCAGCCTTCAACAACGCAGCGGACGTGAGGTGTCGAGCCGCGACATCGGAGAGCTCGTGCTCGAAAAGCTGAAAGTTCTCAGCGAGGTCGCCTACATCCGTTTTGCGTCCGTTTATCGCCAGTTCAGTGGTGTCAGTGATTTTGTGGCCACTCTGGAAGGCATTACTGCAACCAAGGCGGAGCTGACAGCCGCGATCTGAGCTTGGTCATCGATCTGTAGACTCGGCAATTGCCTGATTCAGGTCGGCGGGCCTGTTTCGGATTCCATCGCTCTGTCCCAGAGGCAGACCGCCAACGTTCCATGACTGTCACTCCCACAGATCCTTCCCAGGAATCTGCAGTGGACACCGCAGAAGCGGTCACATCCGAAACCGAAGCAGTCGCTGAAGGGTCAGCTGATCAAGCCGACTTCGGTACCGATGAAGACCTCGGCATTCCCGAAGACATCCCAACAGCTGATGACCCCAGCAGCCGGGCAACCAGCCGGGACATGGACAGTGCTGGATTCACCCTGGATGAGTTCGCAGCATTACTCAGCAAATACGACTACAACTTCAAACCCGGAGACATCGTCAACGGCACGGTTTTCGCCCTGGAATCGAAGGGCGCCATGATCGACATTGGAGCGAAAACCGCTGCATTCATGCCTCTTCAGGAGGTGTCGATCAATCGCGTTGAAGGACTGAGCGATGTGCTCCAACCCGGCGAAATCCGGGAGTTCTTCATCATGAGCGAGGAGAACGAAGACGGACAGCTCTCCCTCTCCATTCGTCGGATCGAATACCAACGAGCCTGGGAACGAGTGCGCCAGCTCCAAAAGGAAGACGCCACCATCTACTCAGAGGTTTTTGCCACCAACAGGGGCGGAGCCCTGGTGAGGGTCGAAGGTCTGCGTGGATTCATCCCTGGATCCCACATCAGCACCCGTAAACCCAAGGAAGAACTTGTTGCCGACTTCCTCCCCCTCAAGTTCCTTGAGGTTGACGAAGAGCGCAATCGTCTAGTGCTGAGCCACAGGCGCGCTTTGGTTGAACGCAAGATGAATCGCCTCGAAGTGGGTGAAGTTGTTGTAGGCACGGTTCGCGGAATCAAGCCTTATGGCGCCTTCATCGATATCGGTGGCGTCAGCGGTCTGCTGCACATCTCTGAAATCAGTCACGAGCACATCGAGACCCCTCACTCGGTGCTGAATGTGAATGATCAGATGAAAGTGATGATCATCGATCTCGACGCCGAGCGTGGCCGGATCTCCCTGTCCACCAAGGCACTGGAGCCGGAGCCTGGTGACATGCTCACGGATCCGCAGAAGGTGTTTGACAAGGCAGAAGAAATGGCCGCCCGCTACAAGCAGATGTTGCTTGAGCAAGCCGAGGAAGGTGAAGAGCCCCTGGGTTCAATGATGGTCTGAGGACACTGAGCCCATGGCTCATCTCAAGCTCAAGGACCGCGCGCTCGGTTCAGTTCAGGGGGTGCTGTTCGATAAGGACGGCACCCTTTCCCATAGCGAGCCGCGTTTGATCGAACTGGCTGACGCCCGGATCGAGGAAGCAGGGCGCCAATTCAGCTTGCAAGGCGCATCAGCCACGATGCTGCAGGAGCTGGACGATCTGCTGGCGAGAACCTACGGCCGTTGCGAGGGCGGCGTCATTCCTGACGGCACACTGGCCGTGGCGTCGAGACATCACAACCTGCTGAGCACCGCAACAGTGTTCTGTCAGATGAATCTGAGCTGGCCTCAATCACTGATACTTGCTCAGGAGGTGTTTGATCACGTGGATCGCCACAGACAAACGCTGCATCCAGATGGAGACCCGATTGAATTGTTGCCCGATGCAGCAAGGCTTCTGAGAGAGCTGTCCGCTGCTGGAATCATCTGCGCCGTGATCAGCAATGACACCACGGAGGGCATCGAGAATTTTCTGCACCAGCACCATCTCAACGACTGCATCAGCGGACTGTGGAGTGCCGATCACCACCCAGCCAAACCGGACCCCGGAGCTGTTGAGGGACTGTGCTCACAGTTGGGCTTGACAGTGGAGAATTGCGCCTTGATCGGAGACGCCGACACCGATCTGTTGATGGCACGTCAGGCAGGGATCGGTCTGACCCTCGGCTATGTAGCCGGATGGCATCGCGAACCAACGCTCACCGCCCATGAACATCTGATCAGTCACTGGAGCGAGCTGACCGCGACCAAAGACGCAATGTCAAAGGCCTAACGAGTCGACCTCGTAAAGTCGCCGGCAATCACCGATGGCTATGAGTCGTTACGTCTTTACCTCCGAATCAGTCACGGAGGGGCATCCAGACAAGATCTGCGATCAGGTCAGTGATGCCGTACTCGATGCCCTTCTGGCGCAGGATCCCACCAGCCGTGTGGCCTGCGAAACAGTTGTGAACACTGGCCTATGCATGATCACAGGCGAAGTGACATCCAAAGCGCAAGTGGACTTCATCCACCTTGTTCGCAACGTGATCAAGGAGATCGGCTACAGCGGAGCCCGCGCCGGTGGCTTTGATGCCAACAGCTGTGCGGTCTTGGTCGCCCTCGACCAGCAGTCGCCCGACATCGCTCAGGGTGTCAATGAAGCCGACGACCACGCCGGTGATCCCCTGGATTTGGTTGGCGCCGGGGATCAAGGGATCATGTTCGGATATGCATGCGACGAGACACCCGAGCTGATGCCTTTGCCCATCAGCCTGGCCCACCGCCTCGCAAGAAGGTTGGCGGAAGTACGTCACAACGGCACGCTCGATTACCTCCTTCCGGACGGCAAAACACAGGTGAGTGTGGTTTATGACAACAACAAGCCGGTTGCGATCGACACGATTCTGATTTCAACCCAGCACACCGCTGAGGTGGGAGGAATCAGTGACGAGCAGGGTATCCGCGAGCGGATCACAGAGGACCTCTGGACCCACGTCGTTGAGCCGGCAACTGCCGATCTGGCTCTGAAACCCAGTCGCGAAGAGACCAAATATCTCGTCAACCCGACCGGAAAGTTTGTTGTGGGCGGACCCCAGGGTGATGCCGGGCTGACCGGTCGCAAGATTATTGTGGATACCTACGGGGGTTATGCCCGGCATGGCGGTGGCGCCTTCTCAGGAAAAGACCCCACCAAAGTGGACCGCTCGGCAGCCTATGCGGCGCGTTACGTAGCGAAATGCCTTGTGGCAGCTGGTCTGGCTGAAAGGGCCGAGGTGCAGCTGAGCTATGCCATCGGCGTTGCCACGCCAGTCTCGATTTTGGTCGAATCCTTCGGAACAAGCAAGTTTGACAATGATGCACTGACAGGCTTGGTGCAGAAGCATTTTGACCTGAGACCCGGAGCCATCATCGAAAGCTTCGGACTGCGCAATTTGCCGCAGCAACGCGGTGGTCGCTTCTACCAGGACACCGCGGCTTACGGACACTTCGGCCGCAACGACCTGAAGGCTCCCTGGGAAGACGTTGATGCCAAGGCGGCAGAACTGCGCAACGCCTGATCAGTTGATGCAGGATTCACTGGCGCTCGGAATCGATCTGGGCACCAGTGGAGTGCGAGTTGCGGTCCTCAATGAACAGCGTGAGCTGCTGTACACGGATTCCACCGAGTACGACCGAGGTCTGGCCTATCCGGATGATTGGCTGAAAAACTGCATCCAGCTGATCAAGGCCATCCCACAGGAACTTCGCAGCCAGCTCATGGCACTGGCTGTTGATGGAACCTCAGGGACACTGTTGGCCTGTGATCAACAAGGCACCCCCCAGGGAAAGGCTTTGCCCTACAACGTTGCCTGTCCGGAACAGCTGGCTCGGGTGCGTGAGCTGGTGCAAGCAGGCCAGCCGGCATCGAGCGCCAGTGGCAGCCTGGCCCGCGCGCTGAGGCTCTTGCAACAACACTCGCAGCCACTGATCCTTCGTCACCAGGCTGACTGGATCAGCGGCTGGCTGCTTGGAGACTGGAGGTTTGGAGAGGAAGGCAACAACCTTCGCCTGGGCTGGTCACTGACCAATCAGCGATGGCCTGATGCCTTTAAGCAACAGCTCTGGCTTGAGGCACTGCCGGAGATCCGACCGAGCGGCTCAAGGCTCGGAAACATCAATAGTGGCCGAGCCAACCAGTTGGGACTGTCGAAGGACATGCTCGTGATCGCAGGCACAACCGATGCCAATGCGGCAGTCCTCACCGCCGATGCCGCCGACGATGAAGGCATCACCGTGCTGGGAAGCACTCTGGTGCTCAAACGCTTCACCACCATCCCTTTACGGAATGGTGCAGGGACGTCCACTCACCGAGTCGGCGGTCGCTGGCTTGCAGGGGGAGCGTCCAACAGCGGCGGTGCAGTGCTGCGCCAGTGCTTTCCAGGAATCGACCTCAATGAACTGAGCCGACAGATCGACCCTAATCAAGAGAGTGGACTGAAGCTGCTGCCTCTGATCGGCCAAGGAGAGCGCTTTCCCGTGGATGACCCCGATCTTGCACCAATACTGACTCCACGACCGGTGAGTGATGCGCTGTATCTGCATGGTCTTTTGGAAGGACTGAGCCGGATTGAATGCCAGGGCTGGACCAAGCTCACTGACCTCGGAGCACCCGCTCCAAAACGACTAGTGACCCTGGGGGGGGGGCGCCAGAAACCCCCAGTGGCGACGCTTGAGGCAACGGTTGATCGGTGTTCCGATCCGCAGTTGTTACAGCCCTCCTGCTGCGGGGGTGGCGCGACTCGCACTCAGCGCTCTGCAACAGCAGCATGACTAAATCAGCCATTCCGGGAGAGAATCGACGGAGCTTCCATGAGCCTTTGGCAAACAAACTCCGTGACGCGCTCGCCATCGGGTTGTTCGTCGTGTTGGCCGGATACGTGGGGTACAGCGGTTTTCGACTGGCCCTGCTGCTCTGGCAGCGCTTTAGCTGATTTCGTTCATCCAATCTCTGCATCTTTCCCATGGCCGCCGAACCGCTCACTCCAGCCATCAGTGAACGCATCTGTCGTCACATGAATGACGACCACAGTGATGCTGTACTTCGCTACGCACACCACTACGGAGGTCAAACATCCGCAACGGCAGCCCAAATGACAGGGGTCACTGCGGAAGCCATGACCCTTGAGGTCAATGGCGAGCCCGTCAGCATTCCCTTCGACCACACGCTCACGGACAGTGAGGATGCTCACCGCACTCTCGTGGCCATGTTGAGGGCCATGCCTGCCGGGGCTGACCAAGGGGAATCCTGAAGTCAATCGCAGAGATTTGCCTTGCTGACCTCCATCAAGAGCTGTCTGAAGCAGCTATTGATCGAACCAAGTTGCACGATCTGCAAGCGACAGACCCTCTCAGAAGCTGATCAGTCAAATGTCTGCCAGGCCTGCCAACGACACCTGGGTCTTGCAGACTCTGCGGTCAGGGGCATGAGCCCGCTGCCCTGGAGGGCAGCCTCCTGGTATGGAGGCGCAATGCGCCGGTTAATTTTGTCGTTGCGCAGGAATCACGACATTGACTCTCTGCAAGCGATTTGCAGAATCGTTGAGTGCGATCTGCCGCAAGACAGTCTGCTGATTCCGATTCCCGGCTGGAAGGCCAAGAGCCGGTCGAATCCACTACCAGAACTGATGTGCCGCTGCCTGGAACGACCGACACGTCAGCTGCTGCAGCGTTGTCGCCCCACGGTGGGCCAGCACCGTCTGAACCGTCGGCAACGAGTGTGCAACCAACACGGCAGCTTCAAGCTGAACAAGGCGTCGAGCCAATGGACAAACCATCCCTGCACGAACCTGCGTCGTCAGCCGCAGATCTGGCTTGTTGATGACATCGTGACGACAGGTGCAACTGTTCTGGCCGCGCAACAGGTTCTTCAGGCCTCAGGAATCAGCATCCAAGGGGTGCTCTGCCTGGCCAGAACCCCTTAGGAGTTCCACCCCGTGATTTAAGATTCATAGGTCGCGTGGACAACGCGCCGGGATAGCTCAGTTGGTAGAGCAGGCGACTGAAAATCGCCGTGTCCCCAGTTCAAATCTGGGTCCTGGCACCTTTCTTAAGCGCCATAAGAGCACCGAATGGTTCCGGAATTGGCACCGTACGGTGCTTTTTCTGTACCGAAGACCTGCCAAGTGGAGCAACAGCAGACCTAGGGACCCAGAACTCGCCGACTGAACACAAAAAACGGGATGGTTCTCGCACCACCCCGTCACTCGCCTACTGGTGTTTTCCCGTGTCCTGCAGCGCCCCTCTCTTTTGTACCTCGACAGGTTTGTGTATCGACGTGATACACAACGTCGTCAAAGGCACAATTTTGAGAAATGGTTCTTCAGGACACAAAAGACTCCTTGGTGTCACATGCCGGGAAACCAGAGGCCTGGTTGTCTCTCAAATGACGCACCGTCCAATTCCTGCTGACGCTCGGATCGTGAGGAGCAAGAGAACCATCGGAACCAGTTTCGAGCTTCGTTGTTGGTGCGGTTCTCAGCCAAAGAGGTGTGAAAGAGGCAGTGAGCGTGACCCCACCCACCAAAACAAGCAACCACGCCCGCTTGGTCTCCCTCTCACAGCAAAACCCTAGAGACAACAACTGCTTCAGTCATCCACAGAGCACGAAAAGGGAGGACGCTATCCCTTTCCCAAAAAAGCACTGAACATGTCGCCCGGAGAAACGACACCAAGCACAACGTCCAGCAACGATGCGCTGGTGGTTCCATGAATGCAGTGCGCATTTTCCCTAAAAGACCAGGGACTGTTTGGCCTCCCTGGTCTTTGCTCCCATGCGATATTTCCTGCCTCAGTCCACGCGTCAGGCATTTGTGCTGAAAGGCTGCCGGACAGCATCAACTCCCCATAAAGGAAGGGGGGCATTTCTGCCCCCCTTCCTACCCATGAGAACTCTGTCCTCTCCAGAAGGGCAGGTGTTCCTCGGGTCTAACTGCTTTCTAAACAAACCCAACCGAGAAGGCAATAGAAAACAAGAAACGCTTTCCCAGCAGCTTCTAAGGTTCAAGCTCAGATCATCAAACAACAGAAAGTTCTGCCATCCATTCCTCAAAAGCACCTTCCACAATCTCCTTGGCCCATCCCTTTGATCACCCAAGCAGGGCGCACTGGCCCATCGTGCGAACTGAAAAGGCATGTCCTAAAGGCCGATCAAAGAAGACAGGACTGGCACTCGCACCCATGACCCGCATCATCAAGGAGCAAGAGGTGGTCAAGTGCTGAAACTACTTATTGGCGTTGGGGCTGGAATCCTGCTGTGGAGCAACCCTGACGCAAGACGCATCACCGCACAGGTGCTGAGAGCAACTGCTGACTACCTACATCCAGCGGGGAAAGACATTAAAACCAAGGGAATCAGGCTGAACATCCCTCCACAGCCTCTACCGAAGAACTAAAAGAATGAAAGTGGAATCAGCCGTGATGTAGCGAGGAAAGTCATTGAGTGGCTACACAAGGTCGCAAAACTTGAGAATTCGAAGCAACCTAAACAAACAAAAACGTATCAGGCAATAGTGTTGAATCACACTCCCTAGCCTGATCAGCCTGGCTTGTCATATCGCTGCTGCAATTGGGCACCGAAATAGTCACTGCAGTTAAGTGAACGATGATCCCAGTCACAACATCAAGATGCAATGCGATGAAATAGGCAGCAAGAATCAACCCACCACCAACAACAACCTTCACTCGTTGCAGTAAATCCATCGACCTCATTCGGATTTAACTTACATCAATAGTGCTGGTGTGTACTCTGTGACTGCTATTCAATAGGGATTACCGTCATGAGCAAGGAGATGGCCATCGTCACTGGAAAGCTCCCTCAAATTCCGATATTTAAGACCCTGGCAGTGATAGGCGCAGCGATATTCCTAATCCAGATGGATCCCATCTCCAAAGACGCTCACTACCGAGTGCAGTGCATTCAATGGAACATGACCGAAAGAGCGAAGGCGCCCAATCGCGGAGAGACTATGCATTTAGAATCAGCGACAAGGGTTTGCAACGGCCTGGGCGGAGTGCAATGAATTATTCGATGATCGACAAACACACTGGCATGGACTACTAGCACGAAACCCATGACAATCCAGGAGGCACAATATAGGCGCATGAAAGGCATTCAAAGAGACAGAAGACACCGAGCCTCCGACATCGGCAGATACAAACGCCTACTTTAATCTTTCATTTGCGACCCATAACCTGAATACCCAATAGCAGGCTCACATGCAAGAACGCCAAATAAACCACAAAGGTCGGATTACATCAGGCACCAATTCTTGTCTTCAAATCCAACCAGGACTTGCCCCTTGAGTCTGTGAACCAAGAGCGCTTTTCTTTGCGTAGCCCGAAGGAGCAATAGGCAGTGCTCAAGCCTGCTCCACAACGCTTACGAAACATCTCTCCCGCTTTCTTTAACTCTTCTTCTGTAAATGCAAGTTCCACCTCTCTCACAACGCACTCTTCAAATTCGTCTTTACCAAAAAGCAAACGGTCATCGTCAAGGCATTGCTGAAGGTTCCGCTGTGCCACTTCAATCGCCAATAGACGAACAGGCTCACCACGCTCGTAGCGCCGGTACTGCTTGGAAACAAGCTCTGGTTTTTTCTTGCGTTTGTACTTCTTCTCTGCCTTTTTGGAATCCTTCTTGACCTTGCCGAACTCCTCCATGAACTTGTCGATGTCGACCTCTCTACCAATACGGAAGGAGGGATCCAGAAGGTCCTGTTTGAGGCGGGTGAGGGCAGTATCTCTCGCTGCTTCTCCCTCAAGCGCATTCTCGACGAAAAGAATAAGGTCCTGCCTCCTAACTTCATAACCATCATTGTTAGAGAAGACATATCGCGTTCTCTTCAACGCCCGAGCACAGGATTCATAACGGCTCTGGGTGACCTTGATGTCTCCAATGGATTCGCTCACAAGTTCCTCCATTTCGCTGTGCTTATCGGCATCCAGTGAACCCAGTAGGGATTCCGCCTTGGACTGCTTCAACACCCAGTCGACCAAGGCATTTTTCTTCTTCCCGCTAACGAACCGCTTCTCATACCCCTTGCCCGTTGAATAGTGCATCAACGTGTAGATGGAAATAACGATTTCCAGCGCCATGCCATCCAGAATTTCCTGGGCCACGTTGCCTGGATCTGAGAGTGACCGTTTCCTCAGACGGGAAAGCAAGTCAAAAACCATTTCCTTGGAGAAGGCATCGCTACAACCCTTGATCCGGGTACTGACAAACGTCCTGTAGCCCTTCCTCAGCAAGCACCAGGCACGAAGAACAAAGACACCATCGTCATACGCATAAACCTCCTCCACACGGATGGGCCTCCTGGTGGCGTTGCCTGACTTGTCGACGTAATCGATCAGAAAACGGTCTTGGACCAGGAACTTCTCACAGAGCAGAGGAAGGTTTTGCTCCTCGCTGAGGTCGGTCTCAGAATCCGCAGGGACAACCAGTGGTTCTTCCACCACCTCAGGCAATGCCTCCTGGGCCTGACTCGGTGGAACCCACTTGTAAGTCGAGGCACCAACTTCCTTCCATTGAGGCTCAGGCGCCTCATGGTTGAGGTCCATCGAGACCCGCCCTTCAGGCTTACTTCTATCGCCGTACCGAGCATTGCGATAAAAATCCCTCAACTCTCCATAGAAGGATTCGCCGAACACCTTCTTGAGGACATCTCGAGCAGCAGTCCTCAGACTCATTTCAGATAAAATAAACTAGGACTTTAGACCTGCCTCAGGAGAGTCACAACGCAGCGGAGGCAATATTGATCATTGATTGGTCAATCGTGATACTTACAAACTTCCTGCATTGAGGCGTGCTCCACGTCTTGAGGAAGGTGGAGAGCCTCATTACGCGATTGCAGAGCCCCCAATCAACACTGATTTTGCACCCATTCAGCAGGCTCTTTAATTCCCATATCTGCTGCTTTTTTCCAATCAGCACAGGCACCGGCAAGATCATTAACAAATTCCTTCGCGTTACCACGAGTGAGATAGGCATCGGCAAACTGCGGATTGAGTTCTATTACCGTGTCCAGGTCGGCAATTGCTCCTTGATAATCTTTCAATTGCCCCTTGACATTGCCGCGGTTGTAATAAAAATCGGCAACTTGAGGATTGATTTCTATTGCCGCCGTGAAATAAGAAATAGCCCCTTGATAATCACCCAAGTAATCCTTGGAGGCGCCACGATTCGAGTAGGAATAGGCAAACTGCGGGTTGATCTCTATCGCTTTAGTGTAATCAATTACTGCTCCTTGAAAATCTTTTAATTCAAATTTAGAATCACCACGGCCGTAATAATAATCGGCATCTTGAGGATTAATTTCTATTGCCTTTGTGAAACTGGCAATTGCGCCTTGATAATCGCCTTGTTCATACTTTTCTATTCCACTATTGTAAGATTTCGTCGCCAATGGGTTCGCGCAACCAGCTATCAATGGAGATCCAATTGCGAGCACACACAGCGCTGTAGCGATGGCAGTCGTCCTGCGAGACATGGATGTGGGAACCTGCTTCGAACAAGGTAGACAGGCGAGACTCTTAAAGCAATGATCGATACCTGAGAGAAGATTCAGACCAAACTCGTCTATCCCTAGCCAGCCAACATCGATTGACATTGCATCTATGTCATCGCTCTCTGTCTACAGACTTCTTACACTGAGGAGTTCCACTTCTCTGTGACGGCGCCCAGCCACACGATCTGATAATAAGACTAAACATCCTGCACACCGCCATCAAGCTTTCTATTGAGGAAAGAATTCCGTGCAGGTGCCTTCCACTGAATAGAGGGAGGCACAAAATAGAGGCCTCAGCCGCCATTGCAGAAGCGAACTGCTTCGGCATTGGTCCTGCCGTTAGCGATGACCGTTTCAACTCATCCATTAAAAGCCTTGCTTTCCTGCTTAACAGCACAGAGACCCAAGGCGATTGCGGCAAGGGAAATAGCCGACACGACGGTGGCAGAAATCTGAATTAAGCAATAAGCAAGCATCGCTTTCTTTTGACTACCAAAATCTTTTTCCTTGCTGCTTACTTCATTTTCATTGCTAGGAAGTCCGGGCACGTTAGAGCAGGGAAATCAGATCTTGCCTCCATAAAAAGGTTACGGATCAGGCCTTTGTATTGGCGTCTGACGTCATCCACGGAGGTGCCCTCGATCGAAAGCCGCTTGCCTTGCCCTCTGTTGGTGCTTCCCGCAAAGGGACGCGGGTCATCTGCCCTTTCAGGGAGAAAACGCCATTGGAGATGCTTGGTCTTCCTGCTTTTTGCGCTTGGTTTCTGGCGGAAGACAGCGAGGGATGGATGAACGATCTCCCCTCCCCATCCCAGATCACGCACCACATTGAGGGTGTGCAGGGTGCCGTCGATCCAGTTCTGGGGAAGAGAGCGAGACATAGAGTTCCCATACCAACGCCAACACTCAGGGGGCGAAGGACCTGCCTCGAAACCAAACCAAGGGTAAGGACGCGGTATGGGAGCAGCAAGTCAAGGGTTTGCTTAAAGGCATTGCCTTGATCGCTGCTAGTAGCTCAAGTCCTGGTGCTGGCACTTCGCAGAATCGATCATTGATTCCAATACCGGTTAACGACGATCGACAGTTCAACAATGCCGATGGCTTCGCCATGGTGTTCGATCCAGCCTGGAAAGAATGTCTGAGGCTCGGCGAGCTCGAAGACAAATCAATCGATGAGAAAATCGAAACAGTGATCGAACATTTGAACGACCATCCTTTCGTGCAGTCAGAGCCAAAGCAAGCTCGCCAGGTCGCTCAGTTCAGGGTTCGCCTACTTCAGCTGTGAGCAGCTGAAGTAGGGCTTGAACCCAAATCATCAGGCACTCAAGAGATCAATCTGATCATCTTCGTCCTGATCATTGACTTCGCCACGAGAAGGATCGATCTGCGGGTCATCCACGTAGACCGTCTCATTCAGCGTGGGATCAAGCTCATCCTCAAGATCATCCAGATCTTCCCGATTAGAAATCACTTCATCCACGCAGGCAGACGTCAGCTCATCGACTGTTGGAGTAACGAGTGCAAGCACCTGGCCAGGAGCTTCCTCGTCCAGCAACCCTTGAAGATGCCTGAGACGATCACCACTGTCATCAAGCAGCTGTTGACTGGCTTCATCTGGCACAGGGTCTGATCCATCAGACAAAGCATTCAGATGCAACTGCTCAAAACGCTCCTCCAATGCGAGCAAACGCAACGTGAGCGACTCAGCAATCTCGCTGACTGAATGCAGCTGTCGACTGAGCTGCTGGACCATCAGCACATTGGGTTCAGCTGCAGCCATGGGACACGAGCAGTGGCGGCCCGATGGTATCGATCGTGCGTGGGTTGTCCAGGAGTACCTGGCGTCAACGCACCCAACGCTCGCTCCATAAGGCTTCTGGTGACATCTCTGACGAGAGGCACCAGAGATTTCAAACAGTACGGATACAGTTCCATAGGCCGGATTTGGGCGATGAATGGATCACAGCAGGCCAACCTCATGTCATTGCTCGAGGGGGTCGGAGATGAAAACGAACAGCTCCATTCGGTCGGAGATCAGATCCTGCGACTGAATCTGAAACCCGATGACCTGCAGCTCTGGCAGGACACCTTCGCAGCCATGGCAGAACCTGGGAATGTGCTGCTCGCATGCGAAAGCGACGCCTGCCCGTTGGAAGCAACCAAACTCACATGGGTTGTTGGTGCTGCCATCCGCAGCACGGCAGTCAGATCTGCTTCCGATGTTGGAGCACTGCTGAAACGTCTTGGAATAAGTGATCAAATTGCGGATGCAATCCCCTGTCACTGCCCGGGAGTGGGCCAGGAGATTGCGTGGGCGTTCTATCTGGAACGCCATGGCTGGCTGACCGCATGCCCGATTCTTCCCATCACTTCCAGAAACAAAGCCGTTCATCCGTGAGTTCCACTTCAGCAGAACGAATCAAAGAACTGGCTAAACAGTCGAAGGTGTGTGGACTCAGTCGAGATACCAGCCTTCCAGAAAAACTGCGTGATCTGATCGATGAAGCAGATCAGCACAAACGCTTACTCAACGACGAGGAAATTCAATTGTGTTGCGGCTGGTCAGGTGTTGACGCCGCTCCGCTGACTGCATTGCAACGACAGGTTTCGGATCTTGTCGACCAGGCGCGTGCAGATCTTCTGAAAGAGCAGCCCCAACTGGTGCAACCGGGCGGCAAGTTGTTTCCGCAGGATCGGGCCGAGGCATGCTGGCGCGACTGCTTCCATTTTCTGCGAGTCAGCATTTACGGAACCGCGTTACGCAGAGCCGACATCACGGACAGCGACGGCATGCGATCCCTGGCGGAGCTTTACGCACTTCTTGATGTTCCTGTGGCTGCATTACTGCTGGCTCTGGATCGCCTACGCCTACATGCTGTGGCCAGTTACCGCAGGCTTGGAGCAGGAGCAGAAGCCGAAGCACTGGGCGACGCGGTAGCTCATCTTTGCAACACGATTCGCAAGGAGATGAAGAGACACGACGGCACGTAGCAGAAAGACAGTGATGCAGACATAAAATGAGCAGCGTTGCCTGAGCATTTCTACGGATGGCGCTTCAGCTGCTCGACTACCCGCTGACCAGCCAAAATAATCGTGTCGGCGACCAGGGCGGCCTGAAGGCGGAGCTCAATCGCGCGACATTCCCAAGCCGCGAAGATCGAAGCGCACAGATCGAACAGGCCTATCGCCAGATCTTCTTTCACGCCATGAAATGCGATCGTGACGTGAATCTTGAATCTCAGTTCCGCGATGGAAGCATCACAGCCAGAGACTTCATAAGAGGATTGTTGCTGTCAAGACGCTTCCAAGAAGGCTATGTGTCCTGCAGCACGAATTACAGGCTGGTCGACCAGGTCGTTGGACGCGTTCTAGGGAGGGAAGTACATGGGCAAAGTGAACGAATCAGTTGGTCAATCCTGATCGCAGACAAGGGCTTTAGCAGCTTTGTTGACGCTGTGCTCGATAGCAGCGAATATCTCGATTCGTTTGGCTATGACGATGTTCCAAGTCAGCGATCACGGGTGATTCCAGGTGCCTCAACAGGAGTGATGCCGATCTACCAGCAATTTCCTCGCTACGGAAGCGACTGGAGAGATCGGCAATGGGATCAGAAACTACAAGCCAGAATTGAAATCGAGACTCTTGTCCCTGCTTATATCAAAACGCCTGAGTGGGCTAAAAAGGCGTGGCTTGGCTTGGCTGCCATTGGAACCTTTGAAATCATCAGAGTTCTTCTCATTGTGGCCGGAGAAATGTATGGCACTCGCTAATTGAAGTGCACTTGATCTAGAAATCGATTTCAGTCACAACTGACGACTCAGAACGCCGATCGTCTTGATGGATTCGCAAGATGACTAGAGGTTTTGCGGCGAAAGAGCCGCTTTAACCTGCAAACAGCGTCACTTGATGACAACCAATCAGCCACAAAAGCAGCCATCAAGAATCATTAAGCAGTCAATCGTCGACCATTAAGAAAATCAAAGAATCGCGAGAAAACATTTTGTTGCAAGCCTCATGGCTCTTGGGAGTTCACCCTAAAACGCGATTATTGTCTGGACACAAGTACCCCTTTGAGATCAGTAATGGTCGCCATCAAGCCGACACGTGATTTCACGAACCTGAACCGCGTCTCCTACGCCGCAGGGAACTCCACCAAAACACGACGCAACACGGCGACCAATCTCTACCGACAGGAATGCGAAAAAGGCAACTTGATTCCGCGCCAGGGCCGCGCTGCTTCAACACCTGAGGAATACAAAGCAAACCTTTGTTCCTCCATGGGCATTGGCATCGGACCAAGGGTTCACAGCGAATGTCCTTTCAGCAGTGTCAACGAGGTTTACGCAGCCAATGGAAGCGATGCCCTAGAGACAGCGATCGCCGCAAGCTACAAGCAGGTTTTCGGCAACCTCGGCCCCATGGGTAACCAGCGCTGCACTGAGCTGGAGTCGCAACTCAGCACCGGCGAAATCAGCGTGAGGGATTTCGTGGCAGGACTCGCCAAGTCTGACCTCTACAAAGAAAAGTATTTCCATCGTGTTTCGCCGATTCGCGGCATCGAATTGAACTACAAGCATTTGCTTGGAAGACCCCCCATTAATCAAGCTGAAGTGAGTGCAGCGATCACGCTCATCGCAGAAGGTGGATTTGATGCATTGATCTACAAAATCACCCACTCTGGGGAGTATCTGGAGGTGTTTGGAACAGACACTGTTCCGTATCCACGCGCCTGGACTTCGGCAGCTGGTGCTTATTGCTCCACATTCACCAATCTGGCCAGAGTCACTCCTGCCAACGCTGCTTCAGATACAACCATCGAAGGGCGCAGCCAACTGGTGATGGAATTCAGCAACGCTCGCCGAATTTCTCAATCAGGCTCAGGATACGACGTCAGTGGATTCGTTTACTCCAAGGCCGTCAAAGATCCTTACAGCGGTGCATTCCAACGCATGTATCAGTCTAAGAATGCAAAAACCTGGGCATAAGGAAAGAGTCTGAGGACTCAGCAAACCAAGTTCAACGAACAGTTGAACATCGAAGCACCGACTGATCCAGTCGGTGCTTTTTGATGACTGCATCCAGTCCCAAAAAAGCGCAATTCAGCACTCCATCATGGGATGATCGATTGATAGGGCCCACACAAGGCGCAAGGACCAACTCGATCTCAACAACCATCACCCTTGAGCACTGATTGGTTTAGATCATTCAGGTGGGGGAGAGGTAGCCTCGATGCAATGCAATTCAGGAGGCTCGAGCTCTGACGTCTCAATTCATCGACCTTCGCAACTGGACGGCCCCCGAAACGCAAACGCCTGAAAACGCACAAGGTTCAGCAGTGGATGCTCGTGGTTCCGACTGGAGCCAACAGAATTTGGGTCAACGTGATCTGAGCGGCGCCTTGCTCTGCCGTTGCAACCTGCGTGGCAGTGATTTAAGCCAATGCAAACTGGAAGGCGCAGATCTACGTCTGGCGGTATACGACTCGAACACCAAGTTTCCCGAGAATTTCGATCATCAAAACAGCGGAGCCGTTGGTCCAGGAGCAAAGCTCAATGGTGCTTTTCTGAATAACGCAGATTTAAGAGGAGTTGACCTGCGCAAAGCGGTGTTAATGGGTGCTTATCTCAGCGGTACCGATCTCAGCGGGGCAATTCTCGATGGCACGGCCATGGCTGGGGCAGATCTTCGACACGCCAACTTGCGAGGTTCAATGTGCAGAGGCACACGCTTTGGAACCAGCCAGCTGGATATGGCCGATTTCCGAGGTGCAGACCTGGAAGCTGCAGCGCTTGACTGCGTCGATTCAATTCGGGGTGCTGACTTCAGTCTTTGCCGAGGTCTTGACCAGCAGCTGGAGACATTGCTGAAGCGTGAAGCGCTTGAACTGGATCAATGGAACCCGTTAACACGCAGCTCAACAAGGACAAGCCTGGAATCGCTGAAAGCAAAAAATGGTTCAGAAAACCAAAACTGATGCCTGCTTAAAACCCCTTCCAGGAGCACTGAATTGTCATGTCACGCAATGTTTAGACACACTTGATTGAGCTTTATAAAGAAGGCGCTCGCGCGCGGCCGTTCTGACTGACGATGGGGCCTGCGAATATCGCGAGAACCTTCATGCCCTTCGGTCCTGCCTCGCTTTTGGGGGTCGAGCGCTTCTCGGACGAGAGTGAAGCACCCCTCGAACTGCTCCCTGGCGACGACGATGCCAAGAAGGAGCAGATCATCCGCAAGGTGTATCAGCAGGTGCTTGGCAACGCTTACGTCATGGAAAGCGAGCGCCAAATCATTGCTGAATCGCAGTTCAAGCTCGGTGAGATCAGCGTGCGAGAGCTGGTGCGACGCATTGCCAAGAGCGAGCTTTATCGCACGCGCTTTTTCGATACCTGTGCGCGCTACCGCTACATCGAGCTGGCCTTCCGCCACTTTCTCGGAAGGGCTCCTGAAGACTTCCAGGAAATGCGCACCCATGCTGAGCGACTAGACAACAAGGGGTATGAAGCAGATATCGACAGTTTTCTCGATTCAGACGATTACCAGAATGCATTCGGTGAGTGGACCGTTCCCTATCAACGCGGTTGGAAAACTGAATGTTGCACGACTCTCCAGGAATTCACCTGGAGCTTCCAGTTGTTGCGTGGGAACAGCAGCAGCAGCCTGAAGGGTGACCTGGCGGGCAACCGCAGCAAGCTTGGTGCTGCGGCCTATCAGAACCTGCCACTTCCCGTGGTTCCTCCGTCATCCACTCAGTCCACAGGCTGGAGTTTCCGCCCTTCAACCAATTTGCAGGATGCACCGACCCGACTGGGTGCTGGTGCTGGCGAGGAGGGAGTGACTTACCGAGTGGAAGTCACGGGCTACAGCGCCAACAATCTGCGGCGCATCTCTCGCTATACCCGCAGTAACCGGGTCTTCTACGTTCCGTTCGACAAGCTTTCCGAGCAATTCAAAAGGATTCACCGAGAAGGCGGAAAGATCGCAAGCATCACTCCGGTGACCTGATCTCATCTGAACAAGCATTCGACCAACCCAACAACCTTTCATTAGATCTGAACCATGGCAACCAACCAAACTTCGAACGGATTCGGCGCTGAAACCAAGTGGAATAGCCCTGTCAGCTTCCAGAGGAAAGGACAAAACGCTCAAAAGCCTGCACTGACTATTGGCGAATTCCTCAAACAGTCATGCGATCAGATGGCGATCGGTGTGGGTCCTCGCAGCCATGAGGATTGTCCCCACCGCGTCACAGCGGAGTGCTACAGCCCCGACGACCAGGCATCACTGGATGAAGTGATTGCTGCCAGTTACCGACAGGTGTTCGGCAACGCGCACGTCATGGATTTTGAACGTTGTAGTGAACTGGAAGCACAACTGAGAGACGGCAGGCTCACAGTTAGGAACTTCATCCGAGGGCTGGCACAGTCAAGCTTCTACAAGTCTCGTTTCTTTTCTGCGGTTGCACCACAACGTGGAATCGAACTGAACTTCAAGCATTTGCTGGGTCGCGCGCCCCATTCTCAGGCTGAGGTGTCTCAAAAAATCAGCTTGCAGGCTGAAAGCGGCCACGCTGCACTGATCGACAGCATCATCGACTCGGCGGAATACCTCGAGGTGTTCGGCAGTGACATTGTTCCCTACGCCCGTGCTTGGAGCTCACCTGCAGATCTGGCCACCTCAGCGTTCTCAATGCTGGCAGCACTGCAAAAGAGCTTTGCTGGAACTGACAACCAGCATGGCGGCAGGGATTGCCCCCCGAATCAGTCGTCCTTCCGAAGCCATAGGAGTCCGCCCCTCCACAGCATTCTCGCGTGGTCAGATTCCAAGCAAAGCTCCTGGAATCACCAGCGGCGGCGACAGCGCACCGATGCGCGGTGACTCCTACGTGTTCTTTGGGTTGGGGCAAAGGGAGCAAGAAACGTTCCAACGTTGCCCTGGCGATAGTGCAGATCAACTGAATGCACTGATTCGGGCCTCATACAAGCAGGTGATGGGCAACCCCCATCTCATGGAATTCGAACGGTCCGTATCTGCAGAAAGCAAATTCATCGATGGCTATCTGAGCACTCGCGAATTTGTGCGGGCGATTGGCCTTTCCGCCGAATACAAAAAGCGTTTCTTCGAGACCAATGCCCCCTATCGCTTCATCGAACTGAACTTCAAGCATTTCCTTGGACGTGCGCCAAAATCCCAAGCAGAAATCAGTGAGCACACTCGAATTCTGGCTGAAGGTGGTTACGACGCGGAAATTTGCAGTTACGTTGACTGCGCGGAATACCAAAGCACTTTCGGTGAAGACACCGTGCCATTCGCACGAATTCTCTCCGAAGAGGGCCGCTCACAGGTTGCCTTCAACCGTCATCTCAAGTTGGCTGAAGGTTTCGCTGCAAGCGACACAGTTCTGACCAGTTCTTCCTTGGTCACTTCAGTGGCAACAGGAATGGTTCCGGGTGGATGGACCTCCACCACAACGAGAATCAACAGAACTGGCACCCAATCTGGTGCACCAGATCCCACCAAAAAGCGCTTCCGGATTGTGGTTTCAGCTCAAGCTGCACGTACAAGGCAACGCACCGCAGGCAGCACCTACTTGGTGTCTGGCAAAGACATGTCCAGCCAGATGAAGTACATCCACGCAAGAGGTGGAAAAATCGTGTCCATCACCGAAGTGATGTAAGCGAATTTCCATCAACGACTTGTTGAATAGGCCTTTTGATGATCAAAGGGCCTAAAAATTGACCCATCACCTAATCACCTGAGACATGACGGAAACCACCACACTGGCGACCCAGGCCAATGCAGATCTGGGACATGCTGATGAAGTGATTCAAAGCATTTACAAGCAGGTTTTCGGCAACCGTCACCTCATGGAGCTTGACGTCAACAAGTCTCTCGAAGCCTTGTTTATGAATGGCGATCTTACGGTTCAGGGGTTCGTTACAGCGCTTGCACAATCTGATACCTACAAGAGACTTTTCCTCGAAAACACGAGCCCCTATCAATTTGTAGAGCTCAATTTCAAACATTTACTGGGAAGACCTCCTCATGATCAGAAAGAACTGATGGAGCATGTCACCCGCATGAACACTGAAGGATACGAGGCAGAAATTGCAAGCTACACCTATAGCGAAGAGTACCTGGCTGCCTTTGGTATCGACCAAGTACCCCACAATCGCTCAAGTGAATCAATTAGTGGCGGAAGAACCATTAATTACACACGTGGAATTGCGGTTGATGCGGGCTTCGCAGGCTACGACGCGGCCAGCAATGGATCAAAACTGCTGAGCAGCCTCTCCACTGGAAATGCACCTGCGATTGTCGATCGCAAGAGCGTAGGCAACGCCAATGCAATCTCAATCTTTTGGACGACCCGTCGTCAGGTCAGCGCTAATCGCCGTGTGATGCAGAAATCAGTTGTCAGCCAAAGCTCCATGTCTGCAACTCTGCGGAGCATCCAAGCCCAAGGTGGTCGCATCGTTTCTATTTCGAAGGCTTAACCCTTCGCGGGGGTGAGCTCTGATTGTTGATTGGATCAGAGATAATGGGATTGGCGCCAGCTAACGCTAATCCCATTCCATCAATCAGTCAGACAAACTCTTAGTTTTCTCGTCTACACACCCTTACATGCCAATTCTTAGAGACACCAACAGGTCTGACCCCAATCAAACAGACGCTTTCAATAAGTCAGTGTCATCAGTCCCGATGGCCATGTCAATGATGGTTGACTCGATGGTCAACATGATGCAGGCTAATTTACCTAAAAACACTGAAGGATTCGACAGCCAAGGTAGAATCAATGATGGGTATTGAGCAGTTTGTTGCTCAAAGCATTGGAGAATGGCGCTCAATGAGAAGCGGCCACTCCCTTGCATTTCAACAATTCGAAGATGTACTTAGTGAAATATCCATCAAAATATTCAACGATGATCAAAACAAAATTCTAGAGTTGATCAAAGCATCATCTCAACCTTCTAGCAGTGAGTATCGATCTCCTTTTTGCATGGAGTGGAATGCTGAGAGTGACTGGGAACCTGATGACCCAAGTGAAGTCTCAAGTGGATCTTGTCTGATCGTACCGATCCCATCGGACGAAACAT
>QCUI01000015.1 GCA_003210775.1 Synechococcus sp. AG-679-A04 | reverse complement strand
GCGGCAGGCCAATGGCGATGGCAGCCGCCAGCAGGGTCAAGATCAGGGTTTCCCACAGCATCGACATCCAGGGGAGCTCCTGAGCCGCCAGCTGAAGGCTGCTGAGATCAGGCCATTGCACAGGAAGCCAGTTGAGTGAGCCTGCATCGGGAAACAGATGAGCCAGCCAGGCACCGCCAAGAGCAGCTGAGAGCAAAACCGCGACTGCAAACCCCATGATCTGGCGCTGTCCGAATTGGGCCTGTTCAGCCCAACTCCTCCAACAGCGGAGTCCCTGCTCCAAGGCAATGGTGACCACAGTCAACAACCACAGTCCCGTCCACAGTTCATGGAACTGCAGTGATTTGAGACTGAGCTCAAGATCCATTCCCAGACCGCCAAGCCCGAAGACCCCAAGCAACGTGGCACTGCGAAGGGCACACTCCAGTCGATAGCCCCCGTAACTCACCAGTACCGAGCCCATGGCAGGCGACAGTGCCGTCAGGCAAGCAGCCATGGGGGAAGACCCGGTCTGGAGCATGGCCTGCAGGCGCGAAGGATCAAGGCTCTGCAGCTGATCGCGCCAGACCCGTGCGATCAGGCATGCATAGGGAATGGAGATCGCCATCACCGCAACCCAGGGATGCAGCCCAAGCACCTGCATTAACAGCAATCCCCAGATCAGCTCGTGCAAGGAGCGGGGCAAGGCCATCAGGCGCCGGAGCGTGGTCGCCGGCCACGCTGGAAGACTCCAGGTGAGCCAGAGACGCTCGGAACTAAGACACCCCAGCAACACTCCGAGCACAAGACTGCAGCTCCATGCGGTCAGTGCTGTGGCGACGGTGACCTGAAGGCCAATCAGCAACGACTTCAACAGGGCATGATCAAGGGAAGGTGTGACTGCGCCGATCACAAAGGAGCCCAGAATCTCCGCCCCGCCGCCGTGGGCTCCGTTCATCACCACAATCAGCACCGGCAGTAGAGCCAGAGCCGGCAACAACACGAGGGCTGGCGCAGTGAGCCGCATCCGAGCGATCACGGCGCATACAGATCGCGGAGATCACTTGCTGATACAGCCTTTGCAGGCGCATCGATGACAAGACGTCCTGCGCGCAGGCCGAACACGCGATCAAAACGATCGATCAGCTCCGGTCGATGCAAAGACACCACCACAGCCTGCGCACCGCTGCGCAGACTGCCATCCTCCTCAGAGGTGAGCAGCCTTTCCAGCACTTCGGCCGCAATGGCGGGATCAAGACTGGCGAGGGGTTCATCCGCAAGCATCAGATCAGGCTGTTGTCGAAACAGTCGGGCCAACGCCACTCGCTGCCGCTGACCTCCCGAAAGCTGTCCCACAGGACGATCAAGCCCCCTCTCAGCCAACAGTGATTCCTCCAAACCAGCCTGACGCAGGCAGGATCGATTGACCTCCGCATCGACCCGAAACAACAGGTTGGCCAGAGCCCACGGCAAGCGGTGACGGCCGAGAGCACCGGCATTGACGTTCTGACCAATACTGAGCTCTTCAATCAGACGCAGGTCCTGCCAAAGGGTGCCGATTCGTGCGCGTTGTCGCCGACTGAGAGACCCAAGCGCCACCCCCTGAAACAGAACACGGCCTGCTGCTGGGGGCAGGCTGCCGTTCAAAACACCGATCAGCGAACTCTTGCCCGCACCGCTGCGTCCTAGCAGGGCGATTCGTTCACCCTTCTGGAGCCTGAGAGTGACAGCGTCTAGCCGATCCCCGTGGGGACCGGCCAGACGCACCTGATCGAGCTCCAAAAGCGCTTTCACCTGATCTTGCCCAGCTCCCGGCCCACCTTTTCGATCGGCTCATACTGACTTGCCTCAGCCGGAATGAACCGCTTGGCCGCAAACAGCTCAAGGATGGTCACCTGACGCGGCGTGGTGGGCTGCAGACCCAGGATCGCTTTCTGCAGACGCGTGGTGAAACCCTTCCCAAACCGCTGATCCAGCTTCGGCCGAACGACCCAGTGGTAATCAACGTATTCAGGAGTTCGCCAGATCACACTCACCTTCTGGGTGTTCACGCGCCCGTCTTTGACCGCTGATGTCCAGACCTGCTCGTTGAGTGCACCTGCTTCGTAGGCACCGCTTTGCACCACTGCGATGGTGGCATCGTGGCTGCCACTGAATCCAGCCCGACCACCACTGAACTGACTTGGTGTGACTCCGGCCTTAGCCAGAAAATGCTGTGGCATCAAACGGCCGGAGGTCGAACTCTCTGAACCAAAAGAAAACCGCTTGCCTCGCAGACTGGTGAGACCATTGATTGAGCTAATCGGTTGCAGCCCGGAGCTTGTATTCGCAATGAAGACACTGCGGAAGCGGGCGTCAATGTCGCGCTGAGCAAGAACCTGAGCCCCGGGAGTCTGCAGGCGCGCCTGCACACCGGTCAGGCCGCCAAACCAGACAAGATCCAGTCCACCGGTTCGAAATGCGGTGACAGCCGCTGAATAGTTACTGACCGGTATGTACCGCACCTTGACCTTGAGACGATCACTCAATTCGTCTGCCAACTGGCCATAAAGACGATTCAGTCGCTCAGGATTCTGATCAGGAATGGCTCCCACTTTGAGTGTGGGCTGAGCAACCACTGGCAAGACCGTGACCGCTTGGCAGAGCAATACAGCCAGCAAGGCAACGGCCCGGCGTTCTCTAGAAGGCATGTTGATCAAGACCTGATTAGTAGTGAAACCGTTTCCCGACCTCAGCCGGCTGGAAGCAAGCGAGCCAATCGGGACAGTCCATCTGTGATCGTCTCACGCGAGACAGCACAGGACAGACGCACGCAGCGGTCGTCGCCAAAGGCTCCGCCAGGGACGATGGCCAGACCCTCCTCTTCCAGAGCTCTCTGGCAGAAGCTCACCGAATCACCGCAGGCCTCAGGAAGCTGCGGAAAGGCATAGAAAGCCCCTTTAGGAGGAAAGAGCGTGATGCCGTTCAGGGCCTGAAGCCCCTGAACAAGAAGGGTCCTGCGCTTGTTGTAGCTCTCCGCCATCTCTCTCACACAGTCCCTGGACCCCTCGATTGCTGCGGTAGCTCCGCGCTGCGCAAAGCTGCACACATTGCTGGTGCTCTGGCTCTGAAGGGCTGAGGCAGCCTTGATCACTGAGGCGGGGCCACTGAGATAGCCGAGGCGCCATCCGGTCATCGCCCAGCCCTTGGCGAAGCCATTCACCATGAAACATCGATCTCTGAGATCAGGAGCTAACGCCGCGAAACTGTGATGCTCGATGCCGTCATCCAACAGATATTCATAGATTTCATCAGTCATCACCAGCACACGCGGATGACGCCGCACCAGCTCGGCCAGTTGCTGCAACTCATCAAGACTCAGGACACGGCCGGTTGGGTTGCCCGGTGAATTGATCACCAACAAGCGGGTGGCTGGCGTGATCGCTGCCTCGAGAGCCTGAACATCCAGGCAGAAACCGTTATGCGCCGATGACGGAACTGAAATCGGCCTGGCACCCGCCAGGCGTGCGATCTCGGGATAACTAAGCCAGTAGGGCGCAGGAATTAACACCTCATCACCAGGGTTGAGCAACACCTGGAACAAGTTGAAAATGGCCTGTTTGCCACCGTTGGTCACCAGCACCTCATCTGCCGTTGTGGGGAGACCATTCTCGTTGGTGATCTTGTTGGCGATCGCCAGCCTCAGAGCAGGGTCCCCAGCGGAAGGCCCATAACGAGTAATCCCATCACGAAGCGCCTGGATTGAAGCCTCAACAATGAATGGGGGTGTATTGAAATCGGGTTCGCCAGCACTGAGGCTGCAGATATCGCGACCCTCCTGCTGCAAAGCCTTTGCCCTTGCACTGATCGCCAGGGTGAGAGAAGGCTGGAGGGCTTCAGCCCGGCTTGAAAGGGATGGCGGGCGTGACATCGGAGCGGCACCCCTCCAGTGGATGCGCAGTTAGAAGCTTGATCATCCTGCCTGATGTGGTGTCAAAAACAACAGAGAAGACGTGTTGTCAAAACAACCGAGAAACAGATCACACAACCAGCCTCGAGACCAGGGATCATGTCGAAATGAATGGTGACGATCTTGCTCTGAGCTGGGTATTGGCTTCGCGTCGGCCCGAGCGGCTGGCCAAGTTCTACGCGAATCTTCTGGGCACCAAAGCCAAACCTGGTGTGGCCACCCATCACTGGATTGTTCCTCTGCAGGCGCAGGGATGCCTGCAGATCTACACACCCTCACGCAACCGTCCATGGCCTGCCTCAGGGTCGGCGCTGGCGCCATGTCTGCAACGGCGTGCCAAGGGGGACCCCCTGCTGGAGCTCCAGGCTTGGCATCAGCACGTGATCGAGCTCGGAGGCCTGAGCACGGAAGAGCCAAGGTTGGAAGCCTTCGGTGCGGAATGCTGGCTGGAGGATCCAGAGGGCCAGAGATTCCTGCTGCTGATGCTCCGACCTGAATCAGCTGAAACGACGATTCAATGACAACAACAGCACAGCCGAATGAGCTGAAGCATCCTCAGCTCTTCCCCCAGTTGGTGGTTGGACGTGGCAATCCGAAGGCCCGTCTGATGCTGATCGGTGAAGCACCCGGAGCTGAAGAGGATGCCCGTGGTCTGCCGTTC
The DNA here is from genome assembly GCA_003210775.1 of Synechococcus sp. AG-679-A04. GTDB lineage: Bacteria > Cyanobacteriota > Cyanobacteriia > PCC-6307 > Cyanobiaceae > Synechococcus_C. The sequence goes on along the minus strand of QCUI01000015.1, from coordinate 32,189 downwards.
GTGGGTCGCTCGGGACAGCTGCTCAGTGAACTGATGTTCGAAGCAGGCCTGGATGAACAAAACGAGCTTTACATCTGCAATGTGCTCAAGTGCAGGCCACCCAACAACCGCAAGCCCACAGCCAAGGAGATCGACATTTCCAGACCATGGCTCAAGCAACAGATCGATCTGATTGATCCGGCGCTTGTCTTGCTTTCAGGAGCCACAGCCCTGCAGGCAATCCTTGGCGTCCGAAGCGGCATCAGCAAGTTGAGGGGCCAGTGGCAGAACCATGAAGGACGCGAATTCATGCCGATGTTTCATCCCTCATACCTGTTGCGCTTCCGCTCACGAGAGGCTGGAACACCCCAGGATCTAACCATGCAAGATCTGCGAGAAGCCAGACGCCGACTCCATCTGCTGTAGAGGCGCTCAGCTCTCCAGCCTGATCAGGATCATCCCCGCCGTTAAGCGCCAAAAGTGGCCCGACTGGGACAAACGCAAGTCAGTGCGCTGACGTCTATGCCAAGGTTTGGCTTAAAACCAGTCCGATTCATGACCGGCACCTTGACCAGTGCTCCTCAAAGCAGCAGTGAAGTTGCCATCAATCCCCGTTACGACACGGTGATTCGCAGGCGAAGCACGCGAACGGTCATGGTCGGCGAAGTCCCCATCGGCAGTGAGCACCCGGTGGCCGTTCAGTCGATGATCAACGAGGACACCCTCGACATCGAAGGATCCGTGGCAGGCATCCAACGACTGGTTGATGTCGGCTGCGAGATCGTGCGGGTGACCACACCCACGCTGGCCCACGCCAAGGCCATGGGCCAGATCCGTACGGCTTTGCGCGCCCAGGGATGCAATGTTCCACTGGTGGCAGATGTTCACCACAACGGCATTCGGATCGCACTGGAAGTGGTCAAAAACGTGGACAAGGTGCGGATCAATCCCGGTCTGTTCGTTTTCGACAAACCTGACCCCAATCGTCAGGACTTCAGTCAGGAGGAATTTGATGCCATTGGTGAGCGCATCAAGGACAAATTCTCACCACTGGTCGAAGCACTCAAGAAGGAGAACAAAGCCCTGCGTATCGGGGTAAATCACGGCTCCCTGGCCGAGCGCATGCTGTTCACCTATGGCGACACCCCCGAGGGAATGGTGGCGTCGGCCATGGAATTTGTGCGGATCTGCGACGACCTTGATTTCCACAACATCGTGATTTCGATGAAGGCGTCCAGAGCCCCTGTGATGCTTGCTGCCTATCGAATGATGGCCGACACACTCGACAACGCAGGATTCAATTTCCCCTTGCATCTTGGAGTCACCGAAGCCGGTGATGGGGATTACGGCCGCATCAAGAGCACCGCAGGAATCGCAACCCTGCTCTCGGAGGGTCTTGGAGACACGATCCGAGTCTCGCTAACCGAATCTCCTGAGAAGGAAATACCAGTCTGCTACTCGATTCTTCAGGCTATTGGCTTACGCAAGACCATGGTCGAATACGTGGCCTGCCCGAGCTGCGGTCGCACTTTGTTTAATCTCGAAGAGGTGCTTAATCAGGTGAGAAATGCAACCTGTCATCTCTCCGGACTGGACATCGCCGTGATGGGATGCATCGTGAACGGTCCAGGCGAGATGGCAGATGCTGACTACGGTTATGTCGGTAAAGGTCCTGGCACGATCGCGCTATATCGAGGTCGTGAAGAGATCCGCAAAGTGCCGGAAGCCGATGGTGTTCAAGCTTTGATTCAGCTAATTAAAGACGACGGACGCTGGGTAGATCCTGATCAGCTCGTTAATCTGAAAGAACGGTCCTGAAGGACATTAATGACCACCAAAAGTCCTCGATCGCCTCATGCACAGCACAGAGGTGTGCTGCTGCTTCTAGGAGCAGGTGGGTTGACTGCAGCCATTGCAGTTGCGGCACCCGGCCTTGGGCTGCCCAGCACCAATTCTTCCTCGATCACCAACAGTCCTAAGGAGGTCATCGATCAGGTCTGGCAAATCGTTTACAGAGATTTTCTAGACTCTTCAGGAAAGTATTCACCTGAAACATGGACCAGCCTGAGGAGAGATCTGCTGGCCAAGAGCTATGCAGGCACCGAAGAGTCTTATGAAGCGATCCGAGGCATGCTCGCCAGCCTCGATGATCCCTACACACGCTTCTTGGATCCAAAAGAGTTCAAGGAGATGCAGATCGACACCTCCGGAGAACTGACGGGGGTTGGCATCCAGATCACGCTCGACAAAGACACCAAAGAGATTCTTGTGGTGTCCCCGATCGAAGGCACCCCTGCTTCCAGGGCCGGTGTGCAACCCAAGGATGTGATCGTCTCGATCGACGGCAAGTCCACAAAGGGAATGACCACTGAAGATGCTGTCAAACTGATCCGGGGACAGGAAGGCAGCCAGGTAACCCTCGGGCTGCGACGGAAAGGAGCAGTGGTCACGGTGCCTCTCAAGAGAGCACGTATCGAAATTCATGCGGTTGAAAGTCGGCTCAACACAGCAGCCGATGGCAAAAAAGTCGGCTACATCCGTCTTAAACAATTCAATGCCAATGCCTCACGGGAGATGAGGGCCGCCATCCGTGATCTCGAAAAAGAGGGCGCGCAAGGCTATGTGCTCGATCTGCGCAGTAATCCGGGTGGGCTTCTGGAAGCCAGCATCGACATTGCAAGGCAATGGCTGGATGAAGGAACCATCGTCAGCACCAAGACCCGAGACGGCATTCAGGATGTGCGACGCGCCACCGGCAGTGCGATGACCAACAGTCCGGTCGTGGTGCTGGTGAATGAAGGTTCAGCCAGCGCCAGCGAAATTCTCTCCGGTGCACTCCAGGACAACAAGCGAGCCGTTCTGGTTGGTCAGACAACCTTTGGGAAGGGATTGGTCCAGTCCGTCCGCGGCCTCTCGGATGGATCCGGGTTGACGGTCACCATTGCCAAATACCTCACCCCCAAAGGCACCGATATCCACAAGAACGGCATCCGCCCGGATGTGGACGTGAAGCTGAGCGATCAGGAGATCCAATCGTTGACCGTCGAGCAGCTTGGAACAGGCAAAGACAGTCAGTACCGCGCTGCAGAAACCACCTTGATCAAAGCGCTGCGATCACCGCAACGCGGTCAGGCCTACCAACCGGGTTCTGCAAACCTGCGCTCAGCCCTTCAGCGGTAGGGAAACAATCCAAATCCCTCACGTTCACTGCGGCTCCCATAGCGAGCGGGGTTCTGATTCACCGGGACGGTTGCCATCGTTGGGATGGACACAGGGCTGTTCTGAATCCTGCGAACCATGCTTCTACAGCCTCCAGCTCTGTTGATGGCTCCGTCCACAGCGGCCAGCTGAATGCGTTGTCCCCATCGCGATTCCCATCCCCAAACCTGCCCTTGGCGGTCAAGAAGATCAACAGCCTGCGCGCGGCTTAGCTGTCGTTCACGCATTAGGCATGTGGCCGTGGCCAATGACGCAAGCTGCAGAGATGAGGTGCGCCCTGGCATCGATGCCGAGGGGTAACGGGGCATCGGCCTGGACACGGTCATGACGGGACGTCCCCTTCCAGCGGGAAAACCTCCGATAGGAAGCCCACCCATCGGCATGGGGCCATTGCCACCGAACTGACCAAGCGCAGCCAGCGCTAGTTGCATCAGTAATGAATTCATGATTGATCCCTATGAATGTGTTTGCAAACAAGTCGTGATGGGCGGCGTTCAGGCGCGAACCTCAGCTCCGCAGTAGCGATCGAACAGCTGCAGAACATCGCGGGGAGGCAGCTTGGCGGTGTATCTGGCTTCAAGTTCAGCCAACTGCTGCTTACGGGGATACACACGAATCGAACGCACTTCTGCTGGATGGCTGCGCGCAAGGGCTGAATACATCGCGCGATGGTGCTTCTGGTTCAAAATTGGGCCTCCAGCGCAGCGCTGCATGCGATGGGTCGCCTCGTGAGCAAGGGTGTCCCAGACCTGGGCTGGGGACCTGTGCGATCGACACACCACAAGGGTGTCGCTGCTTGGGTGATAAAGGCCCTGGAGCCCTTGCTGAGAACAGTCTTTTTGAACCACGCGCACACCCGCTTGCGAAAGCTTGTTGCGCAGAACATCAATGGCTTCCCAGGACACCGCCTGCGCCGGAATGGCAGCAAGGAATGGCAGGCAGAGGACTGGAAGCCAACACCACCAACATCGAAGCAACGGTCGGTTCAAATGCCCTGAACAACGGGGGACTATTCCAAGCTCTTACGAAGACACAAAAAAACCATCACTCAAGCGAGTGATGGTTATAAGGGAATGTGACTGACTGAGAAAAATTTGATCTTGGCTGATTCAAGCCACAGGCTGCATCAGTCCACCACCAGGGGATGAATCATCATCGTCATTGTTCTGTGAGTCGTCCTGCCAGAGGGCATAGACGCCAAGAGCTGCTGCACCGATCAAGCTTGAAAAAAGACCCATTGAACCCGGGCTGCTGATCGGATCGATGAATTCGCCCACGTGTTCCAACTATCTGAACGCACTGTAACGAAGAATTGCGCATTGTGTCGGAACTTTCTCATCTTTGCCCGCAGAGCGGGATCACGGGGAAGGTTTAAACGCTGAGAACGGCCTCGTTACGTGCGGTTTGCTGCTTTTCACGCTCATCGGCCGTGAGTCCATCAGCATCAGGAATCTGAGCTGCCATCTGCTCAAGCCAGCTCTTGATTTCCTCAAGCTGCTTCTCCATCGGCAACACGCCTAAGCCTCTGGCCATCACCTTGGCCGTCGCACCAGACCCGGCCTGATAAACAAGTCGGCCATGCAGATGCTGAGGCAAACCCTGGCGTAACAGTCGGAAAGCAGGCTCTTCCATCGGTGTTTCCAGAGCGATGTTCGGCTTCTCAGGACGGATGCGTGAAAAACCGCAGCGCTTGGCAAGAAGCTTCAGATCCATCAGCTGCAGCAGCGACTGAACCGGACCAGGCAGAGCGCCGTAGCGATCGGCCCAAATCGCTGCAAGTTCCACCAGCGAATCGCTTGTGACACACTCTGCCGCTGATCGATAGGCCGCCATCTTCTCGTCGGCATCGGTGATCCAGTCAGCAGGAATGAACGCAGTGACCTGCAGATCCACCTGGGTATCGTCGACCGCAGGGATGTCCTGGCCCTGAATCTCGGCAAGGGATTCCTGGAGCATCTCCATATAGAGATCAAAGCCGATGGCTTCCATCTGCCCGCTTTGCTGGACTCCCAAAAGGTTTCCAACCCCGCGGATCTCCATATCCCGCATCGCAAGCTGGTAACCACTGCCCAGCTGAGCAAATTCCTGAATCGCCCTAAGTCGCTGGCGTGCAGCTTCACTGAGAGAGGCGTTGCCCGGATAAAACAGCCAGGCATGGGCCTGGATGCCACTGCGACCGACACGTCCGCGCAGCTGATAAAGCTGCGCCAATCCGAATCGATGTGCATCCTCGATCAGGATTGTGTTGACTCTGGGGATGTCGAGTCCGCTTTCAACAATTGTGGTGCAGAGCATCACATCAGCTTCACCGCCATTGAAAGCCACCATGGCGCTCTCCAGCTCGCCCTCTGCCATCTGACCGTGCGCCACCAGCAGTCGCAGACCGGGAAGCATCTGACGCAGCTGACCAGCCACATCTTCAATACCCTCAACCCTCGGGACCACGTAAAAGACCTGGCCACCGCGATCGAGCTCCTGACGGATGGCACTGCGAACCGCCTCTTCATCAAGAGCGGCCAGATGGGTTTTGATCGGTCGGCGCAACGGAGGGGGTGTGGTGATCAGGCTCATCTCCCGCACTCCTGACAGGCTCATGTAAAGCGTGCGCGGAATCGGCGTCGCCGAAAGAGTGAGCACGTCAACGTCTTTGCGCAGCGCTTTGATCTTTTCCTTCTGGTTGACACCGAAGCGCTGTTCCTCATCCACCACCAGCAGGCCGAGCTTGTCGAACACCGTGCTCTTGCTCAGCAGCTGATGCGTTCCCACAACGGCATCGATGGTTCCTTGTTTGAGACCTTCAAGGATCGATTTCCTCTCACTGGTGGTTCGGAAGCGATTGAGGAGGGCCACCTTGATGGGATAGGGCGCAAAACGCTCTGAAAGCGTTCGCCAGTGCTGTTGCGCAAGCACTGTTGTGGGAGCCAACATCGCGACCTGCTTGCCGGCGGTGATTGCCTTAAAAATGGCCCGGATCGCCACCTCGGTTTTACCGAAGCCAACATCGCCGCAAACCAGGCGATCCATCGGTTGCGACTTTTCCATATCCCGCTTCACATCCGCTGTGGCCTTGAGCTGATCCGGAGTCGGTTCATAGGGGAATGACTCCTCCAGCTCGTTCTGCCAAGGGCCATCGACAGGGAACGAGAATCCAGGCGCCTGATGTCGCTCGGCGTAAAGCTTCACCAGGTCGAGCGCCACCTTGCGCAAGGCCTTTCCGGCACGTTCCTTGGCCTTGACCCAGGCCGATCCGCCCATCTTGCTGAGCTGGGGGGGAGCATCACTGTTGGCGCGATAGCGACCGAGGCTGCCCAGCTGGTCTGCCGCCACTCGCAGGATGCCGTCGGCGTACTGCACCACCAGGTAGTCACGCACTTCGCCGCTGATCGCCAACTTTTCCAGCTTTTGGAAACGACCGATGCCGTGATTGCGATGCACTACGAAATCCCCGGGCTGCATCTTGTTGGGATCCACCGTGCGACTGGCCGCCTTGCGGCGGCGGCGCACGTAGCCACTGCTAGTGAGCGTCTGCTGCCCGAAAAACTCGCGGTCCGTGATGAGAACAACCCGCCAGGCAGGAAGCTGCAGACCCTCGAGATCAGCTGTTCCGCGTGTCTTCAGAGCAACAGGTGTTCCCTGTTCGATCAAACGCTCGATCGCCGGCGCATCCGCAGCATTGGGAACAAAGCGACTGATGCAGTCATGCTCTTCCAGCAACGCAACAGCTCGGCTGGGCTGGGCAGACAGCAGCCACACGACTTGCTTCTCCTTGCCGTAGCTCTTGATCAGTTCACCGAGCTTCCCAAACTGATTGGGATAGGCCGGCACAGGACGACTGTTGAGATCGAAGGCATTGGCGTGGGCATCACTTTCCTGCAGCTCGGCCAGATCAAAACCGGGAAAAGCCTCTGCCAGTCCCATCGCCTCCTCGATGTCGCGATGCAGGATCGGTAACGGCAACGCCAGTTCGTCGTGATGCTCTTTGGCATGGTCGAGCCACTGCTCGCCATGGGAGCGGCCATGACGTCGCTCATCAATAGCCACAAAGCTGTCGGCCGGGAGATAGTCGAGCAATGAGGCAGGCTGCTGCCAGGCAAGGCCAAGCAGGCGGCGCATGCCTTCGGGAGTCCCTCCCTCTAGCAATTCAGCAAGGCATTCCTCACTGAGAAGCTGATCCAAACCATCAGGCATGGCATCGCGCAGCTGTTCAGCGATCAAGGGACTGAAGCCTGTTGGCGTCAGCCTCAGGCTTTCGATCGGATCGAGGGAACGCTGGCTGGCGGGATCAAATTCACGCAGCTTGTCGAGCTCATCGCCAAAGAACTCCAGACGCACTGGCAGCTCACTGCTGACAGGAAATACATCAACGATGTCGCCACGGCGGCTCCAGGTACCTTCCTGATCGATAGTGGAAACCCGCTCATAACCAAGCTGAGCCAGACAGGTTGCTAAATCCTCAAGATCGACGCTGTCACCTTTACGAAGGGTTCGGCATCGATCAGACAAAGCCTGCGGCGGGGGCAGATGCGGTTGAAGACAGCGCTCCGTGGCCACAATCGCCAGATCGCGACTCTGATGATCCAGCTGCAATTCACTGAGCACCTGCAGCTGACCCCAGGTAATTTCACTGGTGGGATCAAATGGTTCATAGGGCGAACCCTCACTGGTGGGATACAGCTGGGCACTGCGCCAGCCCATCAGTTCCAGAAGAGCCGTCCAGCGACCCGCCTCCTCGAGGGTCGGCACGACCACAAGCAGAGGGCGGTCCTGATGTCGAGCTAGGGCACTGGCCACAAGAGCTCTGGCGCCACGGCCGCCTCCGCGGAGCAAGAGCCGGTCGGGGCGATCGATGCGTTCGCCGAGCTCACTGGTCAGCGCTGAGCACTGCAGCAGGCGCACCAGGGAGCTGAGGGGCATGGCAGGACCACTGACGGCAACGAATGATTCTGTCAAGTCCGAGGCCCTGACAGCAATGTGCTAAGCGCTTTGCTTGACCTTTGTCTCGATCCTTTGCCTATTTCTTTGCCAGTGCTGACTCAGTAGAAGCAGTGGATTGGAGCAAAAAGGCAACCCTCTTTTGCCACTTGCCAGACTCTCGTGGAAGGTCTCTAGTGCCTGGTTCCAGAACTGAAGGAGGTGCCAGGGCTCGTGCCTGTCGGCATCGCAAGAGCAATCGACAGGGGGGCAGAGAAGCTTCATTAATTTCAAGGAAAAGCTCTACCTCGTCATTGAGGCGAGGTCTCGTGATGCCAAGTGCCATTCATCCGGCAGCCAACCCAATATGCAGCCGGCCCTTTGACATTGATTGGCCAAAGACCCATCCCTCATCGGCCACTTAGACGTGACACCCAACTGGATGTAGCAAGGGAAAACCGGTGACAAGCGGAGAAGAGAAATAGAAGAGAAGGGAGCAGGTGAGCCGATCCTTGGCAGCAGCGACTAGTGGCCCTGCAATCCCAACCAATGATAGAGATACGTCTGTACTGCGGCCAGCGACATAAGCAAATTTGCCTAACCTTTGCCTGTCAGCAACTGACAATTATCAAGCATCAACTTTGGCGATTAACAGACAGGCAAGCGGGACCAAGAATCCGCTCTTGATTCGCTGTGCCTCCGAACAAGTTGACCGTTTAAATGCAAGGCGCCAGGAACAGACGGGGTACTGAACTTGGACTGCCCTTCCGATTCTTTCCCCGCACTTTCGTAGCCGCAATCAACGTGCTTAGTTTTTTCAGAAAAGCAGACTCGGCGATCACGACACAACTCCTGTCTGAACGAAGAATGAGAAGGTCAACACCTGAGCTCAGAATCGGCAATGATCACTCGGCAACCATGCCGAAAGAGAGTTCTACGACTCCTCAATCATCCAATTCTATTATTTGCTGACGCACCCTTGCCAGCGCGCAGATCACGACAAACCATGAATACCTCTAATAGCTTGAAAAAGCCCTAAAGAAAAAGCCCTGAAAAAAGCCGCTCCACAGGCCAACTTCCACTTCTAAAGAGAAAATGTATTATCCCCTTCACCCAAACCAGCTTTATTAGCTTTGTCAATAACTATACAAAATTTCGCGAAATGGCTTATTTAGATTTACGAAACATCGCCGATGACTATGTAGTCGGAGGCACCGCAGAGCAAATGCAAGCCGCTTCGGGAGATGACTGGATTGAAGGCTCTACCGTTAACGGCTCTTTGTGGGCAAGATGTATGGGAGGGAATGACACAATAAGACTAAGTTCTGGGTTGAATAATTTTGCCAATGGCAACAATGGCAACGACGACATCCATCTACTTGCATCGCCTACTGGATACTCAGATGGGAACATCCTTGGAGGAGCCGACAACGATGTAATCACTATCCACCAAGGAGCGACTTGGGGAGTAGGTGTAGGAAAGATCATCAATGGCAACAGAGGAAACGACGTTTTGCATAATTATGGAACTTGCTATCAACTTCGCGGGGGCTCAGAAAACGACACAATCATCAATTACGGCGGTTCAGCCAATGTATGGGGAGACAAAGGAGCAGATACTTTTGTGCCGTGGGCACTAGATGTGAACGGAAACTGGGGAAATCATATGACCATTATGGATTTCAATCCTAACCAAGGCGACTTTTTAGACCTCAGCAAACTTGGAGCGTATGAAAAATCGAACTACGATTCAAACGGCGACGGACTAATCGACACCGCATTTAGTAGTGTTGGCGGCCCGCTGGCATGCCTGGTATACAGCAACGTCTTATAGCATTAACGTTGCCAAGTTGATGTGATTTGTTGTTTATATAGACGTCATTACCAATACAATTAATTGATCACTACTTTTTGCATCGCCACGCGCTCTTCGGCCATGCCTCGATTCCGCTGCCCTGATTGCTGTTGTGGTCCCGCGGTCGTGCTGCACCCGCCGAAAGGGGCCCTGCCTGTGTGCTCCCGTTGCGGCACCGTGATGGAACGGCAGCCACTGGTCAAGCCCGTTCCACTGGCTGTTTTTCTGGCCGTGAGCTCAGCCCTTGTGGGACTCTCCATACCAGCGCTGATGGGCCCTCCAGCTCCACCCAGACCTCCAAAATCGGAAACCCTCGCTTAACGCATCAAGCACCACCATGAACAAGCCGAGCATGAATCGATCGAGCCGCCTGGAACGCAGATTTGAAGGGCTGATCTGGAAGTTCCGGCTGGTCACCCTGATTCCAGTGTGTATGAGTCTGCTGGGGAGCCTCAGCTGTTTTGTCATCGGGACCTACGCAGAGATCAGCGTTCTCAAAAAAGTTATTCGAGGTGACTTCACACACGACAACAGCACTCTGCTGATCGGGAAGGTGGTGGGGGGCATCGACTACTACCTGATCGGCATCGCGCTGCTGATTTTCGGCTACGGCATCTACGAACTGGTGATCTCCGACATCGAACCGCGACAGACCGATGAATCGACTTCACGACGCAACTTGCTCAACATTCAAGATCTCGATGGGCTGAAGCAAAAGCTCACCAAAGTGATCATCGTTGCCCTGATCGTGACAGCGTTCAAGGTGATGGTGAGCTTTGAGGTGACCTCGATCACTGAACTGATTCAATACTGCGCAGGTGTACTGATGTTGGCGTTCAGCGCCTATCTGATCGGGAACACCGGCAAACACTGATGACGTGCCCAGGCCTCCCCCTTGAGGATGAATCCGTTCATCCCCAGGAGTGATGTAGGCCAACCATGACTCGGCGGACCGTGAAAGGGTTCCTGCTTGATGTCAACCATGACCACCAGCACTCAACCGGCGGCAATTCAACGACGACTTGCGCGTCAACAACGCCATGAACGCCGCCGCTCGATCCCTGACCACATCCTGCAGCGCAATGACGCTGTGCTGATGCACCTGGGATTGGCGCATCTCGCTGCCAACCGTCTGCTGCAAAACGGTTCCGGTGAACGCGACGATCTAGTGCAAGAAGGCCGCTACGGGCTGATCCGAGCTGTTGAAAGTTTTGAGGCCAGTCGTGGCCACCGCATCAGCAGCTACGCGATGCCAAGGATCACCGGCCAGATCAGGCATTACCGCAGAGACCGGCTGCAAACGATGCGAATTCCCTGGCGACTGAGCGATCTGCATGCCCGCGGGATGAAAGTGCAAGAGAAACGACAACATGCCGGGCTGCCACAGCTCAGCAATGAGGATCTCGCACATCAACTCGGAGTCACAACAAATCGCTGGCGAGAGGCCTGTATGGCACACCGGGATCGTCGGATCCAGTCACTACATCATCAGCGCAACAACAGCGATGGGTCTTCTGAACCAGAGGCCCGGATCGATTGTCTTCAAAATCCCAGCTGTCAGCAGGCTGACCCACAGCACGAGTGGCTGACCCAAATGCTGAAGAGCATGGATCCGAACCATTGCCGCTGGATGTGTGCCTTCTGGATCGACGGACTGTCCCTAACGGAGATTGCATGCAAAGAACGCATCGACCGGCAAATGCTGCGTAGAGCACTGAAAGGGGTGCTCAACAGCCTGCGCGCCGAAGCGGGGCGGAATTTCAGCCCGACACACCCATAAGCCAGGCGGCAAAGATGGCCAGACCTGCAGCCCAGGCGGTCTGGAGGCCATTGACCAGCTCATTACTCAACCAGGGCCAGCGGTCCTGGCACAGAGCTCCGAGCAGGCTTTCCAGCAGTGTGGCGATCAAACCCACCACCAGCACAACAGCGAAAGCAGCGCTGGAATGAAGCAATCCGAGCAGAGCCATCACAACCGTCATCAGCAGACTGCCAACGGCACTGGCCAGAGTGCCTTCCACACTCACCGCACCCTCCGTCCCAGCAGGGACCGGTCGCAGGTTGGTAATCAGCAGGGTGGTTCGGCCCCAGCGCTTGCCGATCTCACTTCCGAAGGTGTCGGCCAGCTTGGCCGCAAAACTGGCTGAGAATCCAATCAGCAACAACGTCGGAGAGCCGATGCGAGCGGCAATTAGCAAAGCCAACACAAGACCGGTGAAGGCGGATCCCCAGACATTTTCTGGACCGCGACGACCGCCTCGCCCCTCGGCAAGACCGAGCTCCTGCTTCCGTGCAAATCCCAGCTTGGTCACAAGCGAACCGAGCACGAGGTAAGCCACAACTGCCAACCATCCCCGCCAGGCCAGCGAGCCCCAGAGCACCGTGCCAAGGATGCCTGCATGACACCAACCGGCCCGAGTGAGCAGCGGAAAGCGCTGCACCAGACTGATCAAAAGCGCATTCAGCAACAGCGCGGTGAGCCACAGCGAAGCGGTTTGAGACGGAAGCTCAAGAGGCGTGAAAAACATCAGGCTGTGTTGCACTGCCCTAAGCATCAACGCTGAAGGGAGCTCTGGCACGGATAATCAGCTTGGCGATTTCCCCTCTCAGGCATGGTGCTGAACAGAAAGGGTTTCTTCCTTGACCTGGGAGACCCTGAACCGAAAGCGGAAGAAACCAAGCCTCAAACCAATGAGGTGAAGATCGAGAGTGCTGCTGAGGTATCCCAGCCCGCAGCTGCTTCAGTTCCAGTCGAAGAGATCGTCCCTGCTCCAGCGGCAGTTGCTGCTCCAGTGGAAGTTGCTGCTCCAGTGGAAGTTGCTGCTGAAAGTCCAACCGACACCACGGCAGAGAGCAGTGAAATCACGCCCAAAGTCGAGTCAACTCAAACCACAGCGGAAACCATCGCCGCTGAGCTTGCCGCCGCAGAAGCCGCAAAACCCGAGGTTCAGTTGAGCACCTTTGCCCCAGAGGCGCTTCAACCTGGCAACTCGATCCGTCCCGGCAAGCGTCGCCCAGGCAACAACCTGGCCGGATTCCGCAGCATGGCCAGCGAACTGTTCAAAAGCTGAGCGATCGGGATGGATCACTGTCGGGCACGATCCCGATGACAAGCCAAGACGGGAAGCATTCTCCGCCCGGAGCGACATGAACCATTCACAATCAACTCTGAGGTTTTTCGCGAGACGTCTTGGTCAACTGTTCAGACAGATGGTTTCAGGACAAGTCCAGAGGGCAGGACGATCCGATCCTGGCGTGAGAGCTGCGCTTCAAAATCCCTCGTCTGTTCAGATCGCGCTGATGCAGCGCATGGGAGTAACAGGCAGACCTTTCATGGATGCCTGTAAACGACGGAGCCTCAGCACCTGAGAGTGCGCCAGTTGCTCAGGCTGCTGACCCCAGCCACAGCAGCTGTTGAGCTGCGCAGGATTGTGTCACCGAGGGAAACAAAGATCCAGCCTGCTGCTTTTGCCGCAGCAAGTTCCTGATCGCTCCATCCCCCCTCGGGTCCGATTGAAACCCAGATGGATCGATCCTCTGAGGCCTGAGCAGCAAGCAATTCAGAGAGTCGAGGACTCTCCAGCTCTCGAGCGACCGCGATCAGGCGCAAATCATGCGGCTTAGGTGTGTTCCACCACTGTGAGGCGGAACTCACTGCGGCAAGTTCAGGAGCCCAGAGCCGCTCGCACTGTTCCACGGCTTCCTGCAGGATCGAACTCCAACGCTCCGGACGATGCTCAGCCTGTGGAACGGAACGTTGACAATCAAGCGGTTGCAGCCTGTCCACACCCAACTCACACGCCATCCGCATCACGTCATCCATGCCTCGACGGATCAGCGCAATGGCCAGACCAAGTTTCGGCAGTGGAGAGACCAAGGTCTGACTGGGCGCCGCAATCTCTGTGCACAACTCGAGTTGTTGTCCCTCAAGCAGACGAGCGATCCAAAGGTGGCCGCAGCCGTCAATGACATCCACCTGAGCACCCTGCTTCAGACGCAGAACTTTGCGCAGATAGCGCGATTCATGATCTTCAAGCCCAAAACGACGATGGTCATCCGCACGCTGCAACCTGGCGGAATCAATCAACAGACGACGTCGTTCCGCCACAACAACAATCAACCCATGTTGGGAAAAACACTGTCGGGATGGTCCTCGACCGGCCAGTCGTCATTCACACCACCGATCAGCAGTTCCTCGATCTGCACCACATCAGAATCAAGTTGACGCAGGGCATTGATCAGAACATCAAGGGCAATCCCATCACTGGTGCCCAGATCAATCCAGCAACGGGCCCAATCCTGCTGGTACTCCATCTGACCCATGTTGTGCATCAGGGCTGGAATCACTCCCGTGGCCTCCTCGGTCTCGTAATTCATCCAGCTGAGCTGATCACCTTCCTCATGCACCTGCAGGCTCTCGGCATTGAAACCACCGAGACGTCCCAACACGTACCAACTGTCAAAGATGCCATCCACATAATTCTGTTCTCCCTGACTGGGAATCTCGCTGAATCGCAACCAGACCCAGCAATTGAAGGGATCAACCTCCCGGAAGCGAACGCGCATGACCCACCGCTGACCTCGTCATCATCGCCGGCGAAGGAACAATCGACCATGCTGGAGAGCCAAGGCAGCCCGGACCGGGGCATTCGATCGGAATGCTGGAACTCACAGAAATCAACTACAGACCTGCAACCGCGGAGCGGTTGGTGTTGAACAGCATTCAGCTGAAGGCCGATCCCGGAAGACCACTGCTCATTTCTGGCGACAGCGGCAGTGGAAAAACCAGTCTTCTAGAAGTAATCAGCGGGATGGCAGGTGCCAACACCGGCAGCATCAGCTGGAACGGACAGCTGCTCAATCAGCGCCAACGACGCTGGCTTTGCGGAGTGGTGTTTCAGTTTCCAGAACGACACTTTCTGGGCTTGAGCGTCAACCAGGAACTGAAGCTGGGCCATCGGCGGCTGAGCAGCGAAGAGATGATTTCAGCGCTTCGAAAGGTCGGACTCAGCGGATTGAATGGACGTCAAGCTCCGGAGCGACTCAGCGGCGGACAGCAGCGGCGTCTAGCCCTAGCGGTTCAGCTGCTGCGTAAGCCGGATGTGCTGTTACTCGATGAACCCACCGCAGGACTCGACTGGTCGGTGCGTGCCGAAGTACTCGAACTGCTTGACCGGCTTAGCAAGGAACGTTTATTGATCGTGGTCACCCATGAGCCGGAGCTGTTCCAAGGCTGGAGCTGCGAGCATCTGCGACTGCGCAATGGGCGACTGCATGCTCTGTCACCATGACGCCTGGGTTGTTGAAGAGCCATGGCTGATCGGCTGGTGCGCGCCACCGCAGCAGGTGGGGGAATCAGGCTTGTGGCGGTGACCACCGGCGAAACCTCGCGTGTCGCCCAATCACGTCATGGGCTCTCTTACCTCACCACGGTGATGCTCGGCAGAGCGATGGGTGCTGGCCTGCTGCTGGCCAGTTCCATGAAAGTGCGGCACGGTCGCGTCAACCTGCGACTGGGATCAGACGGCCCTCTTAACGGCCTGACTGTGGATGCAGGCCGAGACGGAAGCGTGCGTGGATTTGTTGGCAACCCTTCGCTTGAACTTGACCCGATCCGTGATTCCGAAGGGCACGCCAGTTTCGACTTCAGCTCGGCAGCAGGAACGGGCTATCTGCATGTAGTGCGGGACGACGGCAAAGGGGAACCGTTTAGCAGCACAGTTGAGCTGGTTAGCGGAGGTATCGGCGACGATGTCGCCTCCTATCTGCTCCACTCCGAACAGACACCCTCAGCGGTGTTCGTGGGCGAAACGATCAACAGCGAAGGATTGCAAAGCAGCGGAGGACTGCTGGTTCAGGTGCTACCCAAGGCAGCAGAGGAGCCAGCTTTGGTCGCTCTGCTCGAGGAGAGGTGCCGCGAGATTGATCATTTCAGCCAGACGTTGCACAGCTGCGGCGATCATCCTGAACAGTTGCTCCGGGATGTTTTCCCGGATCTCGATCCTCAGCCCATCCCAAGCAGCGAACCGACTCAGACGGTGCAATTCCACTGTTTCTGTAGCCGTGAACGAAGCCTGGGCGCACTCACGTTGCTGGGCACAGAAGAACTGCACTCCATGCTGAAAGAAGACAAGGGAGCAGAGCTCACCTGTCATTTCTGCAGCGAGATTTATCGATTCAATCAATCAGAACTGCAAAGCCTGATTGACGACATGACCCAATCAAGCCAGTAAGAGAGCTCCAGCAAGCAACATCAGCACTGCGGGAAGTGCCTGCCATTGCTCGACACCCAGTGGCAGACCGGTCTGAACAGTGGCAGCACCGAGCAATGCACCCAGAGCCAGTCCCACAATCAGAAGCAGAAGCGTCCAGCCAAGAGAGCCCAAGGGCCGACGACCTCGTTTGACCTGACTGATGAACACAGCGATCGTTGACAAGGCCAGAAGCAGATCAACAGTTTGAGGTGCCAGCAACAAAAGCAAAAAGGCCAACGATCCCGCGATGGAGCGCACCACAAGACCTTGACCCTGCACCAATTGCAGATCAGGCATCAAACCGGCACCACTGAATGATGGTGCTGGTAATGACATGCCACGCAGACGTGTCAGCAGCGCTGCAGGACCATTACCAGTGCTGGGCTCTCCAGCCGAAACCTGTTGGCGCTCAACCTGTGAAGCAGAGGCGGCTGCCGAACTGAGGCGACCGGACTGACGGTCACGAAGACGCGCCATTAGGACCGCGTCATAAGCAGCCTCGACACGGGCGCGAGCAACTGCATCATCACCACAGGATGCAACAACCCGATCTCTAGCTTTTTGAACGTCTTCGAATCCATCGCCAGGATTGACGCCAAGCAAGGAGTAGGGATCTTTGGAGTTCGAATCCGAGCTTGGATCCAGCCCTGCAGCCATTGAGATACAGAATTCTGTCTAGAGATTATCGAGAGACTCGCTCAAGCGAGCACAAACCTCAAATTTGGAAGCGACTCAGAACAGTGGAGGCCCGTGACGAAATCCATGCTGACGCTCGAAACGGTGTCGAAAACTGGGCACGTCGGTGCTGAGCAAGACCTGACGGTGCTTGATCAAAGGCATTTGGGGAGGCAGGTGATAACCCTCCAGTAGCTCGACGTGATCTCGATGATCACGGAAACAGATGTAATCGGTACCACCGTCATCACAAGGACGGTGCAGCCAGAGGGCGTCCACAGCAGACCGCTTCAGTGACAACATTCTGGCGATGGACTTGCCTGCCCGTGACTGAAAAGCAATAGTGAGAGAATCTAAATATTTCAGCAAGGATTGGGATTCAAGCCAACAACGATTCCCATCAGATCTCGGTAGCGCTCTGAAACAAGCCCACGAGCAGCCTCCTGCAGACCAGCACAAACTTCCCTGAAAGCAGCGGCGGAGAAGCCGCAAACCAAACTTCAACTGGCCTGAAAAAGAAACTCTTTAATATTGATCAAGATCCTTCTGAGTTGCATCTTTGCAATTTTGATTTAGCCGATAAATAATCGTCCCTTGAGGAGTATCTTCAAAAAAGATGCTTCCCATTCTGAAACGTAAGGGGCAAATTAACATATTTGTAAGCCAGGCCTTTTTGATTGCAATGGTCCTTAAGTCATGACTGCTGCGAAAAAAATTCCCAGCACCACAGAGCAGAACTTCCTGGTTACAGCAAGGCAAGCTAATGCCAATTAGAAGGCTTTCAAATGTCGGAACATTCCGCGAGCACTGCGATCAAAGGCTGATCGGCTCGACTCCACTCACAACAGGAGCCACAGCACTGAGCTCAAGATCGGGATGCTCTTCATGCAGCTGATTGAGATTCCAATCGTTCTTGAATAACAGAACCGGACGATTCCATGCATCCCTCACGGTTTTGCAATTGAAGATCCGACCGACCTTTTCCAGAGAGGACCATCCACCAGTGACCCAACGAGCAACTTGATACCCAAGCGGCTCCAACCGTGTTTCAACCCCGTATTCGTTCTGAAGACGATGCTGCACGACCTCAAGTTGGAGCTGACCGACTGCAGCAAGAATCGGATCCCTTTTGCTTTCGTCATTGTCGTAGAGGATCTGTACTGCTCCCTCCTCACGTAATTCATTGACCCCCTTACGGAAATTTTTGAATGCTGAAGGATTGGGATTACGCAGCCAGCTGAAGATCTCTGGACTGAAACAGGGAATCCCTTCGTACTCCACCTTGGTTCCGGTGTAGAGGGTGTCGCCGATCGAGAACATCCCGGGATTGTTGAGTCCAATCACGTCACCCGGGAATGCATCCTCCACAACCTCACGATCCTGACCGAACAGTTTCTGTGGACGTGACAAACGAATGGCTTTTCCCGTGCGGGCATGACGGACTGTCATGTCTTTTTCAAAACGTCCGCTGCAGACGCGTACAAAAGCGACCCGATCCCTGTGACGAGGATCCATGTTGGCCTGCAGTTTGAACACAAAACCACTGAAGTCAGGCCGCAAAGGGTCCACCGGACCGTCTTGCCCCTGGCGCGCCACAGGCTTCTGAGCCATCTCCAGAAACGCATTCAGGAAGGGGCGCACACCGAAATTGGTCATTGCCGAACCAAAGAACACAGGTGTCAGCTCGCCGGCATGCACCAGCTCTAGATCAAGTTCAGCGCCTGCAGCATCCAGCAGCTCCATCTCCTCAACAGCCTGTTCGAGCAGCTCAGGTTCCACAAGCGCTTGGAGCTCAGGATCATCCAAGGAGAGATGGCGTTCTTCCGATTGGCGCCCGCGTTCAGCACGACTGAACAAAATCACTTCATGGGAACGACGGTCAATCACACCACGGAACTGTTCGCCACTGCCGATCGGCCAGTTCACGGCCCAAGGAGTCAGTTCCAGCTCCGATTCAATTTCATCAAGTAGTGCGAGAGGTTCCCGACCCGGTCGATCCATCTTGTTGATGAACGTGAAGATAGGAATTTCCCGCATGCGGCAAACCTCAAACAGCTTGCGGGTCTGCGGCTCAAGCCCCTTGGCCGCGTCTTCAAGCATCACGGCGTTATCCGCTGCTGCCAGGGTCCGGTAGGTGTCTTCCGAGAAATCCTGGTGGCCGGGCGTATCCAGCAGATTGATGGTGTTACCCGTGTAATCAAACTGAAGAACAGTGGAGGTGATCGAAATACCTCGTTGCTTCTCAATTTCCATCCAATCGGATGTGACCTTGCGCTGTTCACCGCGAGCTTTCACAGCACCAGCTTGCTGAATAGCGCCCCCGTACAGCAGCAATTTCTCAGTGAGCGTGGTTTTACCCGCGTCAGGGTGGGAAATAATCGCAAAATTGCGGCGTCGCGCCACCGCATCCAGCAGCTCACGTCCGTCCTGAAGTGCTGAATCGGTACTCATGGCCTGCATTGTTCGGATCCAGCCTGACAGCCCGTGATCCAGCCACTCACCTCCAGGTAGCGATCTTCCACGGCAACCACCTGCAGATGCCCCAGACCGGCATGCTGCAACTGCGATTTGACCTCCTCCAACGTGAAGGACGCATGCAGTGAAGCCCGATAATCCCGTTGCAGCACCAACGGAGCGTCAGCGACATGGCACTGACAAAGTCGATCAATGCTTGCCTCGCTGTCTGGACGGCGAAGGTCGCGATGCAGCACCAGGCAGTGAAGCGATGCCAATGGAATCAGCGATGACCAAAGCTGCTGAGGATCGTGGAGATGATGCAGCAAGCTGTTACTGACAATCAAATCCGCCGGTTGATCTGCCCGATGGATCGGCAGCAGAGCCTGCCTATAGCGAAGACGCTCTCGGGACAACCCAGCCGCACGACGGCGATCGTCCGCCACAGCAACCATCCGATCAGCCGCATCAAGTCCGAGCACCGAACAGCCAGGCCACCGCTGGGCCAGACGAGCGGTGATGTTTCCTGGCCCACAGCCGAGATCCAGCAAACGAGCCTTTGCCGCGAAAGACGCTCCCGATGACTCAAGCAACATGGAGATCCGCTCCACCATCGCCTGATCAGTTCCACTGAAATCAGCTGCTGCATAGGCATCCACCTGCAGCGGGTCGTTCATCACTTCAGGTTCAGGAATGCGCAGAATCATCGACTTGATTCAGTGAAATACAGCTTCAGAGCCTTTGTGGGGAGGGGAATCTCGATTCGATCCATCTGCCTGGTCAGGATGACTGGTCGGAATGGTGGCAGCCCCTCACACCTTTCGAGCAGCGACACTGCAGATAGTGCCACCAACCACTTGCTACCCCCATTACTGGCGTTAGGGTGCTCGCACTGACCCGCCTGACAACGTGACCCTGTCTCCAAGCCGCAGTGACACCAAGGACATCGCCGAAACCTTGTCCAGCAATGGCGACTTCCCCGCCACAGCACCCGCAGCCAACCCCGTTTTCTATCGGACCTACAGCCGACGCCGCACCACCGGCAGAGAGAGCTGGAGTGAAGTTGGATCCCGCAACCTCGGTGGATTGCAGAAGCTCGGCCAGCTGACCGACGAAGAGGTGTCGCTGTTGGCACGAATGCAGGCCAATCAGAAAGCTTTGCCTTCGGGACGTTGGCTGTGGATCGGAGGAACCCCCTGGATCGAACGCCAAGAGAATTTCTCCGGCTCCTACAACTGCACCTCCACCAACCTTGTGGACTGGGAAGCCTTCGGTCTGATGATGGACCTGGCGATGATGGGTTGCGGCACAGGCGCCATCATCGAACCGCACCTGATCGATCGACTACCGGTAGTCATCAATCCGATTGAGGTCATCAAGGTCACCGACATCGGTGCAACACCTGCTGGTGAGCGTCAGGACTCCACCAGCTACACCATCGATGGCGACAGCGTTTCAATCCGCGTGGGCGATACCCGTCGCGGTTGGGTCGATAGTTATCAGTTGCTGCTCAACCTCAGCAGCGATGAGCGTTTTGAAGGGCGCACAGTGAAGGTTGAGGTGGACCTCTCCGATGTTCGCCCTGTTGGCGAAACCCTCAAGGGGTTCGGTGGTATGGCCAACCCGGTCAAGTTGAAGGATCTCTACGGACGTGTGGCCCGTCTTCTTGGCAAAGCCGTTGGACGCAGACTGACATCCATTGAATGCTGTCTGCTGATTGATGAGGCTGCCGTCACGATCGTGGCCGGCAACATCCGACGCAGCGCAGGTATGCGTCAGTTCGCGTTCAACGACACCAGCGCGGCCGGCGCTAAAGACAACCTCTGGCAGCAGGATGCAGATGGCAATTGGCGGATTGATCCCGAGCGTGACGCCCTGCGCATGGCCAATCACACCCGGGTTTATCACACCCGCCCCAGTCGGGAAGTGCTGCTAGAAGCTGTGACCCGCCAGTTCCACAGTGGTGAGGGAGCAATCCAGTTCGCGCCTGAAGCGATTGCTCGCTCTAATGCCGATCTTCTCTCCACCCCTGAACTGCGTCGGGAATTCATCGACATCTATTGCGATCAAGGCAAAGAAGAGGCTGGTCGCTGGCTGAATCTGAATCACGGCCCAATTGCAGATAACGAACTCGAGCATCGACTCGGACGCTACGGGCTCAATCCCTGTGGTGAGATTCTCGGTGCAGACTTCCACTGCAACCTCGCGGAAGTTCATCTCAACCAGATCGATCCCAGTGATGACGAGGGTCAACGCGACGCCTTTAGAGCTGGTGCCTTGTCGGTGGCTTGCCTACTGAATCATCAATTCGAAGTGGAGCGCTATCGCCAAAGCCGCGCTTGGGATCCGATCGTTGGCGTGAGTTTCACGGGACTGTTCGATTTCTTTGTGCACGCCTTCGGAACCCCCTGGCTGAAATGGTGGGAAGCCGGTCGCCCAGATACCGAAGAAGGCCAGGACTTCAAGCGTCAGGAAGCGGAGTATCTCAGTCGCTGGAAGACAACCGTGAATGAGGCGGTTTGGGACTACTGCGACCGTCACGGACTGCGTCGCCCCAACCGCTGCACAACAGTGCAACCCGCCGGCACCAAAAGCCTGCTCACCGGTGCTGCCCCTGGCTGGCACCCCCCCAAGGCTCAGCGCTTCATCCGCCGCATCACCTTCGGCAAGAACGACCCGGTGGCGATGGCTTGCATGGACTACGGCTACACCGTGGTGCCATCCCAGTCCGACAAGGACGAGCAGGGCCGGCTGCTGGATGATCCGTTCGATCCGCGTTGCACCGAATGGCTAGTGGAAATCCCCACCGAAGTGAGCTGGGCCAACATGCCCGGCGCGGATGCAGTGGACATCAACGCCTTCTCGGCCATGGCCCAGTTCGATTTCTACATGCAGGTTCAGACCCACTACACCGCTCACAACACTTCGGCGACAATCGAATTCCGTGAGCATGAAATCGATGCTCTCGTCGATGCTCTGCACGGCACAATCGATCGTGGAGAGGGTTACATCTCAGCAGCCTTGCTGGCCCGTTTCGACGCCAACGCCACCTTCCCGCGTCTGCCGTTTGAGCCCATCGACGCTGAGACCTATGAGCGGATGCAAGCCGATGTGATCCAGCGTCGCGTAAGCACTGACTTCTTCGAAGCACTGCAGCGCTACGACATGGGTGAGATCAGCGAAGCGGGGCCTGCCGGTTGTGATTCAGACAAGTGCCTGCTGCCTTTGGCCAAGCCGAAAAGCTGATCAAGTCAAACCGCAAAAACAACGGCTTAGGCACAGCGTCTAAGCCATTCCTCGCTGCCTAGATGTCAGCGACCTAGAACCTTCAACTGATCAAGAGAAACAACAAGAGCATTAGGCATAAAGAGGCGAAACCAATGGGTCAAGCGCATCAGCAAAGCTTTCACTTGGCGCAGCTTTAGCAATAAGCCAATTATAAGATTTAATAAAGATAAAAGCGAAGACAGAGATTTGGCTATAGAGAAAAGAAATAGTCTCCAAGAAATCGTAAGTGGATAAAACCAAAGAGAGATATCTGCTGGTCGACGCAGCAATTGCAAATCAGACCAGCCTGCGGAGACTGAGAGAGAACAATCTCAATCAGATCAGAGTTGTCCCTAAAAGCGAAAACGGCTCAAGGATACTGGATGAAATCCATAACAAAGAGCATGAAACGATCCATATCATCTGCCATGGCAATACGCACAAATTATTCATTGGAACTGGCATCGACGTCAAGCACTTAATTCAGCAACAAACAGAACAAAGCAAACAAAAGCATATTGTTCTCTGGGCATGCAACGCTGGCGAAACGATTGAACAGGGCTTAGCCACCACACTCAGGATCAGCGCCAGCAAGAACAAGCTGGGGCGGGGCAGCACACTCGAAGACTTCGAAGACATCACAAGCGCGGTCAGAGAACTTGAAATCGAACTCGATACATCCGAAAGATGGCAATCCGCTGATGGGTTACTGAGCTCTGAATACAAGCCCATTCAAGATGAACAGACAGGTCGCTTTCGATTTCCAGACGATGCAGAGGTTCAACTCTTAGGGGCGCTTGGACTTCAGGGGAAAAGCTACAGCAAGGGCACCAAGCTCACAGGAGTTACATCAGACAAGGAAGATTTCAGTAGCTGGCAGCTCAAAGCCGGAGGCAACTCAAATCCAATCAAATTCACGCTGCCAGCGGAGATCCTGAAGAAAGGTGCCGACGGTAAGGTTGAGGCCATCATCAATGTTGAAAATGGATCGATAAAAAGTTGGAGCATTGAGATACAGTCCCAATATGATTTAGTTGATATCAAAGGAATTAAGATCAACGAAGGCAGCATCAAGATCACATACGATCTAGAAGAAAAAATCTATACGATCTACTCAGGGGTACAACTGGATCCAACGAGCAATCCAGTCGCAAAATACTTAGAACTATCACCTACAAACATAAGTGGAGAGATAAAAATAAAATCAAATACTGAGGATAAAGACCAAGAAAGCCAGTCCAATATTCCCAGTTGGTCAATTCAGGGGTTTAACTTTGGCGGTGACTTTTCAGTCGACTTTTTCGGACTTGGATCATTAGGAGGAACAAGAAATTCGAAGATCGGATTCGAACGATCAAAATCCGAAAAACCGGATAAAAGCGACAAGAACACGAACGATGGATTGTATAGCATTCAAGGAATCAAAGCAGGAGGGATCTTTGAGGACATCACTCTTCCTTCAATCAGCTTTAATTTAACCAATGGAAAATTCAGACCAGGCCCGTGGACAATCGGAGGAAAATTAAACTTTGACATCCCTGGATTGGACATGGGGGGTGCGCAAATAAGTAATATCGTGGATGATGATACAAGCAAAGATCAGGACAACAATATCCTGAAACTAGGAAACTTTAAGCTACCATTAAATCAGCCATTTTTTGATAAGCTCCCAAGTATAAAATCATTAAAGTTAAAACAAAATCCTGCCAACAATCGATGGTCTGTCGATAGTTGGTCTGTCAATGGGAAAATACCAACATCAAAACTAATTCCAGGCATTAACCTACCGGACAACATCACCGTTGGATTCCACAGAGATGCGAACAATCAACCTATATTCAACGCAAAAGACATAGCAGTTACCGGCAATGAAGGCTCAAAATCAATTTTTTCCAATGCTAGTTTGAATAATCTTGAATTCTTTCAAGACAATAAAACCTGGAGAATCAAAAATATTGAAGCTACTGGTGCAATTGGTAGTTGGTTCAACGCACTAGGGCTGAACTTTTCGGATGGAATGAAGTTTACCTATGATTACAATGACGGGGAAAGTATCTATGAACTAGATGGAGCGTTAAAGACGTTTGAAGACCAGGTTGATAGCAGATCATTGTTCAAAAGCGGGGCTCTACGAGACTTTAAATTTGGATACATAAATAATGAGTGGAAAATATTAGGATGGGAAGCAGAAGGAGAACTGGCACTTGATTCATTCGGAATTAGTCTAAAAACACCGAACATATCATTTAAGCTCAATGAGCTCGGTGTTGGTGAATATTCAATCGGCAGAATGCAACTAGAAGAATCTGGTAACAATATATTAGGAGAAGGAGAGCTAGAATATCTAAAGTTTGCCCATATTGATGGCAAGTGGCTGGTTAACAACTGGGCAGCCAATGGGAATCTTGAACTGAACATTCCTGGAGTAACTAATACAGGAATCAAGGCAAGTGTTCAATATCAACCAGGCGAATATAGAATCGAGGAATTGAGCTTGACGACTTCTGCAGGAAGTGTCTTTAGGGGTGACATCAAGATTTGTGATCTGATTATCAAGGATCAAGGTGGCGAAGCGATAGCCAATGACAATGAGAGTAACTATTTCGTTGATTCATATACAGCAGACGGATCACTGGGAATTAATATTGCAGGTGATTTAAAGTTTAACAGTCAATTATCAGTCCGATACGACAGCAACATTGGCTATCAAACAAGTGGATCGTTAGAAGCAAATGGGAGCTCCTCCTTTCTCGGTAAGGGAGAAGTTAATGACCTACGAATTGAACAAGTAGAAGAAGATGGAAATATGACATGGAAAACAATCAGTTGGGATGCAAAGGCAGAGATTGGCATTGATCTTCCAGGGATCAACCTGGATGGTCAAGCGGAAGTGTCCTTTGATTCATCAAACGGTGAACAATACACAGTGAAGAATGCAACACTTGCTGTTGATGCCGAATCGATATTTGCAGTAGGAGCAACTTTAAATGAAATGATCATTACTGAAAATCCAAACGCCAAAGATAGCGATGCATCAAAATGGATAATCGAAAATTGGAACGGAACAGGAGCCTTGAATATTGGTAGTGACGACTTTAACCTTGCCAATGCCAATATTGATGTTTCATACGAGCAAGGAATCTATACGGTTGATGGGACACTATCAACAACGAATAATTTGTTTAAAGGAGAGGCGAATATTTCGGACATGAAGATAGTCAAAGACGGCACAAACTGGGAAATTCAATCATGGAACGCCGAAGGCAAACTTGGTTTTGAGATTGATGGCTTAGATCTTAACTCAGATGCGACAGTCAAAATAAGCTACAAAAAAGGGGAGGAAGAGGGCGACAAAGGTCAATACCTATTGGGTGGTGACTTAGCTGTCAAAGCGGGTGGTATTTTTGAGGGTAATGTTACAGCTGAAGATGTAAAGCTAACAAAAGCCAACAATGAATGGGATGTTGAAACGGGTAAGTTCACAGGGGATGTGAACATAGAAACTCCCATTGGCGAAGACAAAAAACTGACCGTTTCAGGTCGTACGACACTTGACTATCAACATGATTCATCAACCAAACAAACAATTTTTAGGCAAGACCAAAAAGAATCAGGTTTAAAGATTGAATCACCTCAGTTTAATTCTGAGGCTAATATTGGATTTGCGCGCATCGACAATGGAGCAGGACAAGCTTATTTCAAATATCTGACTGGTGCAATTGGGGACACCAGCATTGATGTGGGAGAATTGAAATTCAAAATTCCAAATACAGGAATTGAATTTGGCTTTGCACAAAATCCAGTTCAAACTGGAAATAATATTAATTATGAAACAATCTATGCCGTCAATGGTGGAGTTGATTTCAACCTAATTCCAGGCCTTGAGGTTAACCTACAAGCTGGAGATCTCTCAACAATGCAAGAAGCAATGGAGAGTTTTTATGAAAATGATGGCTTCACAAACCTGCAAAAAAGCAATGTTTCAGATGCTCAATGGAATATAGGAAACATCAAAGGTAGCGCCGCATTCGGAGATGGAGAAAGTAAGTCTACAACGCTAGACCTTGGAATTGTCGAGATTAAAGATCTTAGTGTCTCCAGTGGCATCAATATAGGCGACAAGACAAACCCGTTCGGCCTATTTAAATATAGTGGGGTTAACCGGACTGTCGAAAAACCACAAGACAGCATAGTATCCGTCGATGTCAAAGACATCACACCGAAAATCAATCTATTCAAAAACTTACTCCCAAGTTTTGCTGAAAAATTAGAAATATTTACTGACCCTCTTAAACTACCAGTTGATCAACTATTATATCCTCACTTAGGCAATGTTTACAAAGAAGTTGATAATGCAATTAACGGCGTTTTTAACGAAATTCCTTCTGTTATATGGGGCCTTGTTCCTGACAGCTGGGATCCTAGGCCGGTAACTGTAGGAACAGATTTGGGAAGGAAAATTGGAAATAACATAGCATCAGTAGTTGACAATATATATCTCATAAGGAGTATAATGCCTGGAAGCAACATAAAACCAATAAATTTAGCCAGTAAATTACAAGATACTCAGAATTTCATCCAAACAATATCTATGATTAGCAAAAAAGAAGGCAAAAGTTTCGACAAGAAGGATGATGATACAGATGCCACGGGAAAGAATTTCCCGAAATTCGAAAACCCATTGTTATCATTTGAATTCAATCCAAAGACACCGGGAGTATTTACAGACAAGACTCAGCTTCCGTCACCATCAATGCCTGGGTTTGGCTGGAATCCGGATATTCCGAGTTTCACTAGTCAATCTGATCAATCTGATCAATCTGATCAATCTGAAAAATCAAACAAAATCAGCTTCCCAGCAATTGGTTCGATCGGAGGAATTAGCGGATTACTTAAAAACATCTTTTTGACTCCAGATAAAGCAGGTAGTATTGATTTGATGGAAATCAATTTTGCTAAAAAAGTTGATGGTAAGCCAGTGAGTTTTGAAAGCCCATTCCCTGGATTTAAGATGACGACAAAAACCGGTATGGGCATGAATATAAAGACAACTGCAGGGATTGAGATGAGTGGAAATCAACTGCTGGAAATATTTCGAGAAAACCCTATAGATTCACTAGAAAGAATAATAGCTGATTACTCTTATTGGGATTTGGGAAATACATCAGCAAAATTTGAACCATCAGTTGAACTAAATGCAGGATTTGAACTACTTAGTAAAAAATATGTGGAATCATTTCGGGACGGAATTGAACCAATTTCTGGTTGGGCGGGTTGGGACAAAGGACACGCGATAGGTGCAATGATTAACATTCCGATTACAGGAGGCATTGAAATTGCTCCGAAGAACAAGGAAAAAGTATCTCTCAGGCAAATACTTGATAGCGATATTAGCGATGTGATCGGAATTGATATTGGTGGAGATGCGATCAAGCTGATAACTCAAATTGCAATAAACTATGCAATCGGCGAAACTTCTATCAAAGTGTTCGAAAAAGAGTTAATCAAGCCTTTTGCAAGCAATCAACTTCAAAACAATTGGGGGCAGGAAATTTTCGATGCAATCACAGGGATAGATTTTGAAATGAATGACCAAAACCAACCGGAAGTGCTAACATTGATAGATAGAAATGATTGGTGGGAAGACTCAAAACTTTCATTAATCGACGACATATTTAAAACTCAATTTGAAGGGATTGATTTATTTCAGGCATTCCTTCTTTATCAAGATCCAAGAGATTTAATTGCAAGTAATTATGAAAAATACCTTGATGAACTATTGAGTATGGCGAGTGAATCAGTGTTTCTTTGAGAAAGAATGGATTCGACCTCGTAATGCATCGGTATCCAGGTCAGTCAGTATTCAGCGCCATGGTTTAAAATCTCAGAGTTGACGTCATAAGACAATCAGCGGTTGGAGAGGTGGTCGAGTGGTTTATGGCTCTGGTCTTGAAAACCAGCGTGTCAGCAATGGCACCGTCGGTTCGAATCCGACCCTCTCCGTTCCAGAAGCCCAGTCACTGACTGGGGTTTTTAGTGTCTGGCTGGGCTTTGAGTAGGCCCGGGGCGCTTGTCGCCCTATTGCCTTTTCGCGTAGTTTCGCCACCATTCCGGCAACAAATTCGGAACGGAATCGGAACGCATGGAACAGCTTCAGGCCACGAACGCAGCACTTAAAGCCCGTGGCGTGAAGGGTCGGATCATCGTGGTTCGGGATTCGCTGTTCCTGCGGGGGACATTCACCGCTGCTGATGGAACGAGGAAAGATCGAAAAATCTGCCTGGATCTGCCCGCGCACCAAGGCCAACTGCTGACAGCAGAAAACCGGGTGTTGCAGCTGGCCGAGATCATCAACGACACGGGCATGGTTCCAGCCCTGCTGCCCTGGGATGCACCCGTCGTTGAGGTTGTCGAGAAAGCCGACAGCTTCACAGTGGCCGAAGCAGTGGCTCGGCTTGAGGAAGATTTCTGGCAGGGCAAGATCCGCACAAGTGCTGCAAAACGCACTTGGGATCGGTTGGTGGCTGAAACCAATCGGATGCCAGAGGCAGCAACGCTCACCATGGATCTGATGGTGGCCACTGTTGATGCCACCGAACCAGGCAGTCGCAGCAGACAGGAAAGTTGCAAGGTGCTGAAACGACTGGCCAAGCTTGTCGAGATCGAAGGGACTGACCGGCTCGATGCCCTCAGGACTTCTTATGAGCCAGGGGTGCGAGAAATTCCAGACGGGGAGGCATTGGCCCATCTACTAAGCGGAATCGTTCCAGGCGATAAATGGTGGTGGCCCACCTGGGCGCTGATCACCTATGGATGCAGGCCAGCAGAGACATTCAGCCTCAGACCGAATGGTGATGGAACAGCACGAGTGCTCAGCGTGAAGCGCAAAACAAAACTGCCTGAATGGCGAACCGCTCTAGCCCTGCCGGTCTCAATCACAAAAGAAGAGTTGGTTGATGACATGCGCGGCGAATCGTCAATCCCCTACGACATGCCAGGGGCACGGACTGTTCCCTGGGATGTCACAAGCCCTGCGGGATATGACTCAATCCGGGCAAAGCAGCACTGTGATGCGTGGCAGAAATGGCTCAGAAGGCAGCACCCAACACTGAGCCTTTACGACATTCGCCATGCCTGGGCGGTCCGCTCCATCACCAAAGTGCCGTCCACTTCATTGGCAGCAAAGTGCATGGGCCACACCGTCTCGGTGCATCACAACACCTATCACCGTTGGTTGGATCAGGCCGACATTGCCGCCGTCGCTGCAGCCCTGGCTGGTTGACGCCAGAGAGTCGGAGTTGATTGCTGCCGCTGAACGAGTATTGGCCGGAGTTGCTAGTTGATTGCAGTCTTGATTACTAATTAAGCCCTGACTGTCTCTGCTCAACTGCGCTCAATCGTGCCAGGTATTGAAGGCTGATTGTTGGTCTTTTTGGAGTGATTGAAGAAACAAAAGCCCCCCGCAATTGCAAGGGTTTTGGGAGTTAGGGCCTTAACATCAGGAGGGGCGACTTACAACTTGGGACAAAAAATCTTGATCGACCCCCACATTCCTAAATTGGCGTTACACCACCTATCGTGAACCCTAACATGCCTGTTACTTGGTGTTGATGTTAATGCATTGATTGCAGGTAGTTGTTTAACTTCTTTGCGTTGCTTTGTTGTAGGTGCACCACCAAAGCGCACTTTAAGATCAGCTGAAACTCTGGTATCGAATGCCTTGTCGTAGGAGATGCTTACTCCAGCCGTTAATCCGCTGCTGATCTCATAGGCAAGACGTCCCTGAAAACCAATATCGTCAACCTCAGGATTGCCGTCATCATCAACGTCACCGTTCTGGTAGTAACCCCCGATAGACGCAAGCAAAGATGGTGTGATGTTGTAACCAGCGTCGAGCCCATAAGTTTGTATTGCTCCTCCTTTGTAATACCAATTCAATTGATGGTCTTCTTCTCCAACGGGAATCAATCCATAGGCGCTCAAACGCCAACGGTTAGATACAGCCTCTGCATTGACTGCCACCTGCTGGAAGAACGCACTCTCCTCTGTGCCGCTCACATTGATCCCTGTATCGGTTCCTCCTGTATTCATCGGGCGGCTGTCATAACCAGCATTCAGCCCATACATCCAAGTGCGGTCACCATTCAGCCAGCGGTAGCCCAGGCGGGTTGAAGTGCTGATGGTGGTGCCAGCAACATCAGTGTTGATGATGCTGCTGTCGCCAGCTCGATCAGCGAAGTTGGCGTTGATCAGGGCATCAACGAACCAAACGCTGTTGTCTCCAACAGACAGTGGCAGGAACCCACCAATGCCTGCTTGGTTCGGTGTGCCAGCACCCTGCAGTGCGCCTTGAAAGCCAAAGGTGGGCTTGACCACATCCTTCAGGCTGATGCTCATCACATCGCCCAGATCCTCTGCACTGCCGTCCTGTGCCTTCAACGGCAGTGGGGCGATGGCAACAGCAGAAGCCAGAAGTCCAATGGAGAGGCGGCGAAGCATTGGGCAGGCGTCAGTCCGCGCATGATGCCGAGCTTTGCTTGGTTGCGCCCGTTGCGGCAGCAGTCTTTTTCGTTCGTGGCTAGTACTGGTGTCCTAGCTTCAAGAGCGTGTCAGTCGACCACGGGATCTACAACCAACAGGACCCCTCAGAACAGCCGATCTTCCTGAGTGTGGTTCCAGGCATGACGGTGATCGTTCGCCACGACTATCTGACCGGAGAGAAGGCAGATAAGGATTGGTGGATGGGCCAGGTGATCCACTGCGGCGGTGGTGCCCGTGATCCGAGCATTCACAACCTCTTTCAGATCGCCGATGTGGATTCAGGTGTGATCCGATGGGTCAACGCTGACCTGGTCACCCATGTGATTCCTGACTGCTGAAAACAGGTAGTTCCACCGATGTTCCCTGAGATACACAGCAGGTAGAAATAGTTCAAGGTCAGAGGTCACCGGGAGTCACCTCAACGACCTTCAGGGGCCCAGGGGGGCCCCTTCTTAATGGGAGCTATGCGGAAAGCATTGCCGCTTGGTAGGTCCGCTTAGTGCACGAGTGGGGCTTTTGTTTACCTGCAGTTGGCGGGTGGAAGCGTTGCCCGCCTAGGTGGTGATTCAGTCCGAGTGGCCAGACAGTAAAAACCCCGCGCTTGGCGGGGGTAAAGGACTAAAGAGTTGAGTGTCCTTCTCGATATCCGATCACTGTTATCAAGGTGATTATCGAGAGAAGTGCAAATACACCAGCCCAATCAACATCGACCATCCGCCTACCTCCGGGTCCCTTCAGACCTAGCTAAGGACGGATAGGGGATTGGCACACGACAGGGAAACCGAATGACACAACTCCCGATAGAAATTCAATCCACGCGGAAGCTGGTGACGCCGAGGCTCCAGGGCAATGAAAAAGCCCTGCGCTCGGCAGGGCTGCTGAAGACAGGTAGATCCACGTATGTTCCATGGGATACACAGCAGGTAGAACAGATACAAGGTCAGAGGCCCACCGGGAGTGGTCTCTACGGCCTGGAGGGGCCCAAGGGGGGCCCCTTCTTAATGGGATCTGCTGGGTCAACGCTGATCTGGTGA
>QCUI01000014.1 GCA_003210775.1 Synechococcus sp. AG-679-A04 | reverse complement strand
GCCGATCCATTCGAAACGTTCGAAAAAATCCAAGAAGTTGGACTTACTGATGCCCGCAACACCCATCCATTCGAAACCATCTGCATTCCATTGCCAGGGAACGATCGAAAGAAGTTCAGGACGATCATCGATCGCCTTGAGCTGATCCAGTAGCGAATCCATGCCGCCAGCGGCATGGACAGCAGCCCAGGCCACAGCACCTGCCCCGAGCAGCGCCAGCAGGAGCTGGATGAAGTCAGTGATCACCACGGCCCACAATCCACCGGCAACGGTGTAAGCGAGCACCAGCGCGGCCACGATAATCAGCAGTACCAACGTGTCCGAGAGGCCACCGGCTGCCTTTATCGGCTGATCGGAGACAATGCCTAGGGCTTCCACCACCTTGCGCATCGCGAGGAAGGCATAGCCAATGCCGATGCAGTTCACCGGTAACGCCAGCAGAAAGGCCTTGATGCCGCGTAGCCAGGCAGCGGTAGGGCCGCCATAGCGCAGCTCCGTGAAAGCGGCATCAGTGAGCACGCCACTACGCCGCCATAACGGGGCAAACACCACGGCCATCGCCACGTGCGCTAGCCCAAAACCCCACCACTCCCAGTTCGCTGCAAGACCCCGCGTGCCCACGATCCCCGCAACATAAAGGGGGGTATCGATCGAAAAAGTCGTGGCCGCCATCGACGCGCCGGCGAGCCAGCCGCTGAGACGGCGGCCAGCCACGAAATAATCGTCCTCGCCGCGATTGCGTCGCGCCAACCAAAGACCAAGGGCCAGCGTGGCGGCCAAATACACGATCAGAATGGTCCAGTCGATCGGAGCCATGGAGCCGCGCAGATGAGCGCAGTCTCCCTTACCGCTGTCTCGATCGCCTCAGCTGACCACAGGCCGCATCCTGATCAAGACCTCTGCTGGAACGCAAGCTGACGGCCACACCACGACGTTCCAGCACGCGACGAAATCCTTCGATGCGTTCACGTGATGGACGCTGAAACTCTTCTTCCTCAATTGGGTTATAGGCAATCAGATTGACGTGACTCTGAAAGCCGCTAACCCGATCGGCCAGTTCCTCGGCATGCTCCGGACGGTCATTGAGTTCTCCAAGCAAGATGTACTCGAAGCTCACCCGTCGGCCGGTGACCTCCAGATAGTGGCGGCAGTCGTTGAGCAAAGCGTCATAGGGGTAGGCCTTGGCAGTGGGGATGAGATCTTCCCGCAGCTGCTGATTAGGAGCGTGCAGGCTGACCGCCAGGGTGAACTGAGCTCTGCCAAGGGTTTCAATGGCCAGCTCAGCAAGCTGAGGCAATGTTTTTGGCACGCCAACGGTGCTCACAGTGATCCGGCGCTGGCCGATGCCCAAATCATCACTGAGGCAACGGATCGCTTCCAGGACGGCACGGCTGTTGAGCAGAGGTTCGCCCATTCCCATGAACACGATGTGAGAGGGGCGGCGATCCATCACCTCCCGCACACTGAGCACCTGATCGACGATCTCATGGGTTCGCAGTGAACGCTGCAGCCCATCTTTTCCTGTGGCACAAAAACGGCAGGCCATCGGACAGCCCACCTGGCTGGACACACAGATGGTCAGACGTTGATCCGTGGGAATACCCACAGTCTCAATGGTTTCACCGTCATCAGTGGCCAACAGCAACTTGGTGGTGGCATCGGAAGCCACGGAGCGATGCACCTCTTTCAGGCGACCGATGCTCACCCCCTGATCGCTGAGCGTGGCTCGCCAAGCCTTCGGCAGAACAGTGATGTCATCCAGGGAGTGCGCACCCTTGGAATACAGCCAGTCGTGGAGCTGACGCCCGCGGAAGGCTTTCTGCCCCTGGGACACCACCCAGTCCTGGAGCTCGGCCTCACTGCAACCGAGCAGAGCTTTGCTCACCAGATCAGAAGACCGTGTCCAAGCTTGATTTCCACCGCAAGCAAGGCGATGAATCCGAGCATGGCCATGCGTCCATTCAGTCGCTCGGTGTGAGTGTGGAACCCATACCGAGGCAGACGACGAACAGGAATCGTGGTGGGTTCAAGCATAGACAGGGCAGGCTTCAGCTCAAAGTTTGAAAGGGACGGGGTGATGGGCTCAGACGTGACTGCAGATTTCACTCATCGCTGAGAAGCCCCTCCTCCTGAAGCCCCTCAACGGCTTCGGCATCGACCACCTGCTCTTCCTTCAGCTCATTTTCAGCATCAGGGCGAGCAAAGGCAGCGAAGTTGGCACCACCTTCAATGCCATGACGGCTGCGGGTGGCCTCCAGATCGGCATCGCTGGGGTCATCCAGAACCGCAGTGGCATCTTTGACGGGAGCAGCTGGCATATCGACGGTGTAGTCCGGACGGAGGTTCTGCATACGGCGATAACCGACTGGATCCTCGGCAAGGATGTCGGGATGGGGCCCGGCTTCCGCACGAAGCTCCTCTTCGAAACCGCTGAAACCGGTGCCTGCAGGGATCAGGCGTCCGATGATCACGTTCTCCTTGAGACCGCGGAGCCAGTCGCTCTTGCCCTCGATGGCGGCTTCGGTCAGAACGCGTGTCGTCTCCTGGAAAGAGGCAGCTGAGATAAAGCTGTCAGTGTTGAGGGAGGCTTTGGTGATCCCCAGCAGAACCGGAGTGAATTCGGCCGGAGCTCCCCCTGTGATTGACATCGCCTGATTGGTGTCCTCCACCTGGCGAAGCTCAATCAACTCACCCGGCAGCAATGTGGTGTCGCCCGCATCCTCGACCCGCACTTTGCTGGTCATCTGACGCACAATCACCTCGATGTGCTTGTCATCGATCGACACGCCCTGGGATTTGTAGACGTTCTGAACCTCAGTCACCAGACGATGCTGCAGGTTGGCGATTGCCTCCTGGGCCGCGTCCATCAGCGGCTTGCGACTGCGCAGATCTTCGAAGAAACACTCCAGCA
Source organism: Synechococcus sp. AG-679-A04 (assembly GCA_003210775.1). Lineage (GTDB taxonomy): Bacteria > Cyanobacteriota > Cyanobacteriia > PCC-6307 > Cyanobiaceae > Synechococcus_C. Next base: position 34,743 of record QCUI01000014.1, on the reverse strand, counting down.
ACTCATGGGGGTTAATCGGCCCGTCCGTCAGCAGCTCGCCGGCCGTTACCTGTTGGCCATCGTTGACCATCACGTTGCGGCCCAGCAGGATTGGATACTCGCCAATGGCATCATCAGTCTCAATGACTGTCACCACAGTCGTCTCATCGTCTTCGCCCTGCTTGATCTCGACCGTGCCTGGCTTCTTACAGAGAATCGTTGATTCCCGAGGGCGTCTGGCTTCCAGCAGCTCCTCAATTCTGGGCAGACCCTGAACGATGTCACCGGTCTTCTGACGTTCAAACACCAGCAAAGCAAGACCGTCACCTCGCTGCACCAGATCCCCATCGCGCACGTGCAGGAGGGAATCCGGTGAAACCATGTAAGGACGCCCCAGGCGAAGCGTGACCGCCTTGGCATCCACCTGTTCCACCTCGCCACAACAATCAGCGGACTGGCCTTCAGCGAGAAGATCACCGTCAACAATGCGCTGACCGACAGTGACCACAGGCTTGGCGGACGTACTGATGGTCACAGTGTCTTCGGCACGCTCCACAATCAGGCGGCGCACCGGCTCACTTTCAGTGGCTTCAGGCATCTGAGCCACACCCTCCTGCTTGCAGAGGATCTGAGTGGTGGCGACCACATCACCGGCCTTGATCGACTGACCGTCCTCAATCTGGAGTTCGGTATGGGTGGAACCGTGACTGGAGTCGGAAATCGTGTCGCGGCGGACCAGAATGCTCTCCAGGATCACCAGTTGAAGCCGCTCGATCGTCTTGGCGCGCCTGTCAGGCACGCGCTCCACATCCACAGTCATCTGCGGTGTGGTTTCGAATGTTTCAAGCATCAACTGTGTGCGCAGCAGCTCCACACCCTCCACAGACTTGACCAGCTCGTTGTCTTTGAACGAGAGGCGCTGGGTTGCCTTCAGACCAAGGTGAGGACCATTCGGCTGCTTGACATGTCCAAGATCAGGGAGCTGTGCCTCGTTGGGGATGGTGTATTCCTCAACCGGGCGAAGCAATAGACCTGAGCCTTCTGGGGTTTCAACGGTTTGCACATACACCATGGCGTCAGTGCTGATGCCCTTGGCGATCGGCTCACCGGGATTGACCATCACACCGTCACCGGTGAAACGCTCGAGAGCTTTTTTCTCAGTACAGAGATGGAAGCTGCCGCTGCGGATGATGATCTCGCGCAGGATGTCGTTTTTCTGAGTGACGGTGACGATGCCGGCCGTCTGGCTGAAGATGTCCTTGACAACTTCAGTGCCTGCTTCGATCCACTGACCGTCAGTAATCATCAACAGGGAGATGTCCTTGTTGATTTCATGGGTTTCCTGAGGAATCCAAAGCAGGGTTCCACCCTTATTGACCTCGTAACCGTTCTTGGCAGATCGAGCCTTCTTGATGGCGAGACCAGGCGCGAAGCGAACCAGTCCACCGGTCTGGGTGCGGAATCGATCGTCGTTGAGTTCAGCGACAACTTCGCCACTACCGATCTTGCTGCCAGGAATCGTGTTGAGGCGGTAACGGGTGCCGTCCTTGGCCTCCAGATTCCAGATCTCACCAGCATGGGTGGATTCACCCTGCAGCTTGAAGTCACGCAGTGTCATCGACGTGGTGACAATCTGCACCTCACGTGAATCACCAAGGGCTTCGCGCAGGCGAACGGCACCGCCGTACTCACTGGCCTGGCTGGCTTCAGCGAGAACTTGGGCTTCAATGACCTGAGCACCAGCTGTGACAACAGGCTGGGCATTGGGGGGGAGGTTGTACACATCCCCGGCCAGCACCCACATCCTTCCGAGACGTTGTGCCTTGTGCGTGATGTTGCCCTGACGGTCGGTCACTTCCCTGGGCTGAATGGTGGGGTCGTAGCTGACCTGTCCAGCCAGATCACAGATCACGTCCTTGGTGGCCTTCTCAACACTCTTCTTGACCGCACCAGCGGCAATCTGAGCGACGGTTACGTCCGAGGCGATCTCCTGACCGTTGTCCACAAACAACAGCGAACCGCTGGTGATCTCGATCTTTTGAGCCTTGCCCTTGGCGGAGGGATTGATGGTGAGCTTGAAATCAGCCTCGGCCTGCTGGGCATCGACACCATGGGGGGTGCGATAAGGACGCACGCGTGCTTTGGCGCCGAACTCAACGGTGCCTTCCACCTTGGAGCGGACCACGCCGGATTCCGCCGTAGACACACCACCTGTGTGGAAAGTTCTCATGGTGAGCTGGGTTCCGGGCTCACCAATTGACTGGGCCGCGATGATGCCGACGGCTTCGCCGAGATCCACGAGTTCGTTGTGGGCCAGAGCCCAGCCATAGCACTTACGGCAGACCGAGCGGTTGGCTTCACAGGTGAGAGGTGAACGCACGCTCACCGCCTCAACCCCGGCCTTCTGGATCTTCTGCGAGAGGGGCGGATCGATTTCGGTGTTGCGCTCGGCAAGCACCTCACCCTCGCCAGACAACACCTGATCAGCGGTGAGACGACCCACCAAACGATTGCCGAACTTGCCGTTCTCAGCCTTGACGACGATCCGACGCATCGTGCCGCAGTCGTCCTCGCGCACGATCACGTCCTGAGCGACGTCCACCAGACGTCTTGTGAGGTAACCGGAGTCAGCCGTTCGCAGTGCCGTGTCTACCAGACCCTTGCGGGCGCCATAAGAAGAGATGACGTATTCAGTGACGGTCAGGCCTTCACGGAAATTGGTGCGGATCGGGAGGTCAATGATCTCCCCCTGAGGGTTGGCCATCAGGCCGCGCATGCCGACCAGCTGGCGCACCTGGGACATGTTCCCCCGAGCACCAGAGTTGGCCATCATCCACACCGAATTGAGTGGATCGTTCTGGTTGAAGTTCTTCTTGACCGCATCCACCAGGCGCTCGTTGGTCTCCGTCCAGGTGTCGATGACCTTGGTGTGACGCTCAACCTCCGTAATCACACCAAGGCGATAAGACTCCTCTGTGGCAGTGATCAACTCTTCCGCCTCGCCCAGAAGGACCTGCTTGGCCTCAGGGACTTTGAGGTCATCAACAGAGATCGACACCGCTGCCTGGGTGGCGTATTTGAAACCCAGATCCTTGAGCTGGTCAGCCATAGCGGAAGTTGCCGCCGTGCCGTGATGCTTGAAGGCCCAGGCAACGAGCTGTTTAAGGCCCTTCTTATCCACCACGCGATTGCGGAAGGGTGGCGGGGTTTTGGCCAAAGCACGCGCCTCCTTAGCAGCTGCTGCTGCAGCCTTAGCGGCCTTGGCAGCCTTGGAGGACTTGGAGGACTTACGGGACTTGGAGGGAGTGGAGGTCATGACAGCGCGAAAAATCGTATTGGTGGAGTGATTCGGTCTTGATCGTTTAGGTGGCTGCCACCGCATCGATGATCGTGTGATTCATCACGACTCGGCCAACGGTTGTGAGGATGTAGCGGCTGATCAGAGCTCCCTCTTCATCAAAACGGTCGCGACGGTAGGTCCATTGCTCAAGCCGGGTGCCGTCGGAGAGGGTTTCGGAGCTCACGGGCTCGTCGCGCTCGTCGTCGTCCTCGACCTCACCGTTGAAGCGCACCCAGACCCACTCATGCAGACCCAGATGCTTATCTTCCAGGGCATGAATAACATCTTCTAGATCAGAGAACGTGCGACTGCGATCGCCGAATTCGACCGGCTTCATCTGGGGCTGCAAAGCCGTGAGGTAGTACGTGCCAAGCACCATGTCCTGGGAGGGCGTGATGATTGGTTCGCCGGTGGCTGGAGAGAGGATGTTGTTGCTTGCCAGCATCAACATGCGTGCCTCGGTCTGGGCTTCGATCGCTAGGGGCACATGAACAGCCATCTGGTCACCGTCGAAGTCGGCGTTGAACGCAGGACAGACGAGAGGGTGGAGCTGGATGGCGCGACCATCCACCAGTTTGGGTTCAAAAGCCTGAATGCCGAGTCTGTGCAGAGTCGGAGCTCGGTTAAGCATGATCGGATGTCCCTCGATCACCTCCTGAAGGACCTGCATCACCTCGTCATCGGCACGCTGAATGAGCTTCTTGGCGGCCTTGATGTTGTTGACAATGTTCTGACGGATGAGGCGATGGATCACGAATGGCTGGAACAGCTCGATCGCCATCTCCTTGGGCAGGCCGCACTGATGCATCTTCAGTTTCGGACCCACCACGATCACGGAACGACCGGAGTAATCGACACGCTTGCCGAGCAGGTTCTGACGGAAGCGACCCTGCTTGCCCTCAATGATGTCGCTGAGTGACTTGAGAGGTCGATTGTTGGCCCCAACCACAGTGCGCCCGCGGCGACCGTTGTCGATCAGGGCATCCACAGCCTCCTGAAGCATCCGCTTTTCATTACGGACGATGATCTCAGGGGCGAGGATCTCCTGGAGACGCGCAAGTCGGTTATTGCGGTTGATGACCCGGCGATAAAGGTCATTGAGGTCAGATGTGGCGAAACGACCGCCATCCAGCTGCACCATCGGGCGCAGATCAGGAGGAATCACCGGAATGACATCGAGCACCATCCACTCCGGACGGGCATTGGTGGCGATGAAGTTGTCGATCACACGCAAGCGTTTGATCAGCTTGGCGCGCTTCTGACCCTTGCTGCTGGCGATGTCCTCTCGCAGCTGTTCACCCACCTCATTAAGGGTGAGGTCTTCCAGCAGCTGCTTCAGGGCTTCCGCACCGATACCCACAACGGGCTCATTCTCAATGTCGGAATCTTCGGCATAGATTTCATCCTCGATCTCCAGCCACTCATCCTCTGTAAGGAGCTGTTTGTACTTCAGATCCTTGTGGTCACCGGCATCCAGCACCACGTAGCAGTTGAAGTAAACAATCTGCTCCACGTCGCGAAGAGGCATATCCAGAAGGATTGCCACGTAACTCGGGATGCCCTTGAGATACCAGACATGGGAGACGGGAGCGGCGAGCTTGATGAAGCCCATGCGGTGCCTGCGCACCCGGCTTTCAGTGACCTCAACACCGCAACGCTCACAGACGATGCCGCGGTGACGCACCCGCTTGTATTTACCGCAATGACATTCCCAGTCCTTGGAAGGGCCGAAGATCTTTTCACAGAACAGCCCGTCCATCTCGGGCTTGAGGGTTCGATAATTAATCGTCTCAGGCTTGGTAACCTCACCCACCACCTGGCCGTTGGGCAGGGTGCGCTGACCCCACTCCATCACCCGATCAGGTGAAGCAAGTGTGATCTTGACGTAGTCGAAGTGGTTCTCGGTCCGAAGGTTGCTGTTGGTCATTAACGGTTAAAGAAGAGGGAGCGGTTTGTCGAATCGTTCGTTGATCCGTCAGTCCTCGTCGTAGTCAGCGACGCCCAAGGATTCATAGGTAGGCCTGCTGGGAGTGCTGCGACGCGGGTTCACGTCCTGCATCAGATCCACTTCCTTGCCTTCATCGGTGAAGACGGCGATGTCCAGACCCAGCGACTGAAGCTCGCGCATGAGCACTTTGAAGGATTCTGGCGTTCCAGGGCGTGGGATCGGCTTGCCTTTAACGATGGCGTTGAGAGCCTCGTTGCGTCCCTGCATGTCGTCAGACTTGACAGTGAGCAGCTCCTGAAGGGTGTAGGCGGCGCCGTAGGCCTCGAGAGCCCACACCTCCATTTCTCCAAGACGCTGGCCACCCTGCTGCGCTTTGCCCCCCAGAGGTTGCTGGGTGACGAGGGAGTAAGGGCCGGTCGAGCGAGCGTGGATCTTGTCATCCACCAGGTGAACCAGCTTGAGGAAGTGGGAGTAGCCCACCGCCACAGGCTGATCAAAGGGCTCACCGGTGCGGCCATCGATCAGCTGAAGTTTGCCTGGGTCATCCGGGTTGTAGATCCACTCTTTGCCAGGCTGTTTGGCCGCTGTCTTCAGGAAGGTTTCGACAGTTTTCTGGGACATTTCAGGGCCATACATCTCATCGAAGGGCACGACCTTCACACGGCAGTCGAGATTGGAAGCGGCCCAACCCATGAGCAACTCGAACACCTGGCCGACATTCATACGGCTCGGAACACCCAGAGGGTTGAGCACGATGTCCACAGGAGTGCCATCGGGGAGGTAAGGCATGTCCTCACGAGGGAGGATGCGGCTAATGATTCCCTTATTGCCGTGGCGGCCGGCCATCTTGTCGCCAACCTGGATCTTGCGGCGCTGGGCCACATACACACGCACCACCATGTTGGCGCCAGGGGGCAGCTCGTCACCCTGTTCACGGGTGTAGATGCGCACATCCACGACGCGTCCACGTTCGGTGCTGGGCACCCTCAGTGAGTTGTCGCGAACGTCACGGGCTTTTTCACCGAAAATCGCGCGCAGCAGTTTCTCCTCTGGTGGCTGATCGGATTCGCCCTTTGGCGTCACCTTGCCGACAAGAATGTCGCCGCTTTCTACAAATGCACCAATGCGAATGATGCCCATCTCATCGAGGTTGCCAAGGCTTTCCTCTGCAACGTTGGGAATCTCTCGAGTGATCTCCTCTGGCCCCAGCTTGGTCTGACGGGCCTCGATCTCGTACTTCTCGATATGGACCGAGGTGTAGAGGTCGTCATTGACCAGACGCTCACTGACAAGGATCGCATCCTCGTAGTTGTAGCCCTCCCAGGGCATGTAAGCGATCAGCACGTTCTGACCGAGCGCGATCTCACCGCCTTCACAAGCGGATCCATCAGCAAGCACTTGGCCCACGATCACCGGGTCTCCCTGGCGAACAATCGGACGCTGGTTCAGACAGGTGTCCTGATTGGAACGTTGGTACTTCTGAAGGAAATGGTTGTGTTCAAGACCTTCCTCGTCTTGCACAACAATCGCAGTGGCGTCAACGAAGGTGACGGTGCCGTTCACTCGGGAGATCGGGACCATGCCCGAGTCGCGAGCAACCTGGGTTTCCAGACCTGTTCCGACAAGCGGACGCTCCGGACGCAACAGCGGAACAGCTTGACGCTGCATGTTGGAACCCATCAACGCGCGGTTGGCGTCGTCGTGTTCCAGGAATGGGATCAGAGAGGTTGCAACGGAGATCACCTGCACAGGTGAAAGCTGCACATAATCCACCTGCTCGGGGGGGACCTTTTCAAAATCCTGCCGGTATCGGACAGGGATCAAGTCAGCGAGGATCGTTCCATCGCTGTCGGTCGCCACATCTCCAGGGGCGACACGGCATTCGTCCTCAAGGTCGGCTGAGAGATAGATCGGATTGCCCTGCTTGAGCACCCGGCCGTCCTCAACTTTCCAGAACGGGGTTTCAATAAAGCCATATTCATTCACCCGGGCGTGGGTGGCGAGTGAATTGATCAGACCGGCATTGGGACCCTCAGGCGTCTCGATCGGGCAGAGACGGCCGTAGTGGGACGGATGGATATCACGCACAGCAAAGCCTGCACGCTCCCGGGTCAGGCCACCTGGTCCAAGCGCTGAGATGCGTCGTTTGTGTGTGAGTTCAGCCAATGGATTCGTCTGATCCATGAACTGACTCAGCTGACTGGAGCCGAAGAACTCCTTAATAGCAGCAACGAGCGGCTTGGGATTGACCAGCTGGGCAGGGGTCAGGGAGTCGGTCTCACCGACGGTCATGCGTTCCTTGATGATTCGCTCAAGGCGGTTCAGACCCACACGAACCTGGTTCTGAAGCAGCTCACCGACCGAGCGGACCCGGCGATTACCCAGGTGATCGATGTCATCGAGGCTGGCACCGCCCACATCCAGCTCAAGATTGATCAGATAATCAAGGGTGGACAGCACATCCTCATGGGTGAGGGTGCGCACGGAATCGGGGATGGTGAGACGGAGTTTCTTATTGATCTTGTAGCGACCCACCCGACCGAGGTCGTAGCGCTTGGGATCAAAGAAACGGGTCTGGAGAAGCTGCTGACCGCCACTAACTGATGGCGGCTCGCCTGGACGCAGCTTTTTATAAAGCTCAAGCAAAGCCTGATCCTCGGAGCTGATGCCCTCGTCGTTGGCGGCTTCAATAGATTTCTTGTAGTACTCCGGATGACGGAGCTTGTCGATCACATCGTTGTCCGACAAACCCATGGCACGCATGAGCACGTGGGCATTGATCTTGCGGGTCTTATCAACCCGGACATGCAGAAGATCGTTTTTGTCGGTCTCGAACTTCAGCCAGGCGCCGCGGTTGGGAATGACGCTGGCGTTGTAGGTGCGACGTCCGTTCTTGTCCATTTCATCCTTGAAATAGACCCCGGGGCTACGCACGATCTGGTTGACGATCACGCGCTCTGCGCCATTGATGATGAACGTCCCCCGCTCCGTCATCAACGGCAGCTCGCCGATGAACACCTCCTGTTCCTTGATCTCACCGGTCTCTTTATTAACCAGCCGGCAGGTGACGTACATCTGAGAGGCAAACGTCGCATCACGACGCTTGGCCTCTTCCACATCGTGGCGAGGGCGCTTCAGTCGATACTCACTACCGACGAAATGAAGTTCGAGCTTGCCGGTGTAATCAGTGATCGGCGAGAAGCTTTCGAGCTCCTCGATCAGACCTCTCTCAAGAAACCACTTGAAACTGGCACGCTGTACCTCCACCAGATCGGGCAGATAGGTGGCGGTCTTGGCGACCTGAATCGCGCTGCTGCTCATGCGGAGACCTGCAGATATCGGAGGGGACAGTGGGGCCTGAAGGAGGCAGCCAGTTCAACGCTGGAGGAGCTTTCAGCCAAAACAACGGAGGCCATCCCTTGGAAAGGGACAACCTCCGCAATCACTGGCTTTCAAAAGACTCGGGTCAGAACTGCTGACGTCGTCAATGCACCGGACGGTAATGGACGCTTCGGGAGCCCAAGCACAGATAACCATGCTTGGCCAGGCCAATAAGTCATCTTACACTTTCGTCCCCCTGCAGTCTTAAAGGTCAGGGAAGCCTGAACAGACGCCTTGCATTGGCAGTGCTGTCCTGAGCCACCTGCTCGAGCGACTGCTCGCGAAGTTCGGCAACACGCCTGGCCACTGAAGCCACGAATGCAGGCTCATTACGTTTACCCCGGCGAGGCACCGGCGCCAGGAACGGACAATCGGTCTCCACCAGGAATCGATTCTGAGGAACCTCGCGCGCGCAGTCATGAGTCGGAACCGCCTTGGGGAACGTCACGGTGCCGCTGAAGCTGATGTAGAAACCCAGCTCCAGAAACTGATGCATCTCCTCGGGGGTTCCACCCCAGCAATGCATGACTCCGGCAGGACAACGTCCTTCCAGCCGTCGCGAACGCAGTTCGGTCAACATCGGCTCTGCCGCATCGCGGCAATGGATGATCACCGGCAGGTTGAGCTCCACGGCGAGGTCGAACTGGGGCCGCAGGATCGCCAACTGTTCATCCAGATTCTTGTCGCGGAAGAGATCCAGACCGAGCTCGCCGATGGCCACCACCCGACTGTCATCGAGCGCTGCCAGGCGCAACACGTCGGGGGTGTCCTGGCTCCAGTGCTTGGTATCCAATGGATGAACACCGACGGAGTAACGCATCTCCGGAAATCGATCAGCCAGCGAGCGGATGGCCGGAATCTCACTCGGCTCAACACAGGCATGCAGAAGCGACTTGACACCGGCACCCCGCCAACGCTCTGCTACAGCATCGAGATCCTCTTCAAAGGTTCGAAAGACGATGTGACAGTGGCTGTCGATTAACACCGGAGTGGCCATCGGATCCTGAAACGCGCCTTCAGGATCCATTGTGCAGGGATTGAGTCCTTGAACCGGACCCAGACAACAGCGATTCAGCCCGCGGCGGGAGCTGGATCGATCGCTTTTTTCACAGCAACCGTTAGTCGGGCTTTCTGGTGAGCGCCGGTGTTGCGGTGCAGCACACCTCGCTTCACAGCCTTATCGATCTTGCTGAATGCGGCATTCATGCTGGTTTGAACACCGGCTTTCGCCTCATCGCCGGGGGTGGCGGTGTAAGCGTCACAGGCACTCATGCAACGCTTCATCAGAGTGCGCATGGCCGACTTATAGGCCTTGTTTTCAAGGCGATTGCGCTCAGCGATCTCAACGCGCTTCTTTGAGGACTTGTTATTGGCCACAGACGCGGATTTCTCATCGACAATCCATAACCTTAACTCAGAGGCCCTTGGTTTCTATCGAGGTCATAGGGGATGGCCCTAGCTTGAACAAACCTGATGACGGGCGTTGATGACCACCCTGAGCACGGAGCCAGCGGCAAGCGGTCTGCCCAAGTGCCTCGAGAGTGCAACCGGGGCTGAGCAACAGCTTGATCGGATTTCAACCCGTACCACTGGACAGGCCCAGAAAGAGGCGACCGCCACAGTCGAAGTCATCATCGAACGCGTGCGCCATGAAGGTGATAGTGCCCTTGTGGCGCTAACTGAACAGTTCGACGGCTTCCGTCCGGAGCCGCTGCGCGTTCCAGCGATTGAGCTGAAACAAGCCTGGGAGAACAGCCCTGCAAATCTGAGAGACGCCCTGGATCTCGCCCATCGTCGGATCCAAGATTTTCACCAGCGTCAGAAGCCACAGGATCTTGATGTCCAAGGCGTTCACGGCGAGCGACTGGGACGGCGATGGCGACCGGTGCAGGCTGCCGGTCTCTACGTACCAGGCGGACGAGCCTCCTACCCGAGCACGGTTCTGATGAATGCGGTTCCCGCAAGGGCCGCCGGCGTGAAACAGCTGGTCATGGTCACCCCGGCCGGACGGAATGGCCAGGTGAACCGCACGGTGCTGGCGGCTGCTCACCTGGCGGGCGTGCAGGAGGTGTATCGAATCGGAGGCGCCCAGGCGATCGCCGCTCTTGCCCTGGGCACCGAGACCATCCCCCGCGTTGATGTCATCAGCGGGCCTGGCAATCTCTACGTGACACTCGCCAAGAAGCTGGTCTACGGGCAGGTCGGAATCGACTCCCTCGCAGGACCCAGCGAAGTACTGGTCATCGCCGATGGCTCGGCCAACGTTTCTCAAGTCGCTTCGGATCTTCTGGCGCAGGCTGAACACGATCCACTGGCTGCAGCCATCCTTCTCACCACATCCCAGTCTCTGGCACATGCCCTTCCTGCGGAGCTCGAAGCTCAACTGAACAAGCATCCGCGTGAGGCCATTTGCAGGCAATCTCTGGGTCAGTGGGGGCTCGTCGTGGTCTGCGACAACCTTGAAACCTGCGCACGCCTCAGCGATCGATTCGCACCGGAACACCTGGAGCTGCTTGTGGAGCGACCTCGGATGTTGGCGGATCGCATTCAGCAGGCAGGCGCCATCTTCATCGGTCCCTGGAGCCCGGAGGCTGTCGGTGATTACCTTGCCGGCCCCAATCACACCCTGCCGACATGCGGTTCGGCGCGTTATAGCGGTGCTCTGAGCGTGGAAACCTTTATGCGCCACACGTCAATGATCGAATTCAGCCGAGAAGCGCTCGAAGCCACTGGCGGAGCGGTGGTGGAACTAGCCGACAGCGAAGGGCTGCACAGCCATGCGAACTCAGTGAAGGTCAGGCTGGACTGACGATCAGCCGGCTTTGTCCAGACGGCGAACACCGGCCACGCCGTCGTTCACTTCACCGACAAGCACCTCATCGGCAAGGTTCACGAACAAACCGTTCTCCAGCACACCAGGAATGTTGTTGATGCTTCGCTCCAGATCCACAGAATCGGAGATCCCTCCTTCGAAGCGGACATCAAGCACCAGATTGCCCTGATCGGTCACCACTGGACCGGCCTTGCGATGAGCCATGCGCAATTCAGCGGTTCCATTCATCGCCGATAACTGCTGCTGAACCTGACGCCAGGCTCCCGGCATCACCTCAACCGGCAGCAGAAATTCCAGATTCAGTCGTTCCACCAGCTTGGTGGAGTCAACAACCACAACGAAGCGTTTTGCCCGAGCCGCAACAAGCTTCTCCTGAACGTGGCAAGCACCGCCACCCTTGATCAACTGGAACGAAGGATCGACCTCGTCAGCACCATCAATGGCCAGATCGATCCGGTCCACAGCATTCAGGCTGCGCAAGGGGATACCCAACTCAGCAGCAAGCACTTCTCCTTGAAACGACGTGGTGACCCCGACGATGTCCTTGAGCTGTCCAGATGCCAAGCGCTGCCCGAGTCCCTTGATCATCAGAGCCGCAGTGGATCCCGATCCCAGCCCCACGATCATGCCATCACGAAACTGTTCGACCGCCGCTTCAGCGACGGCCTGTTTCATCTGGTTCTGAAGATCTGACATCGCTCTGTTTTAAACCGGCGAGACAGTAGCAAGGGTTTCAGCCGAAGCCCGGCAACGGTTCGGGTTTAACAGACAGCTGCAGATCTTTTTCGCCACGAATGACCTGCAACATCAGGGGCTGATGGATCTCAGCCTGATCGACCTGCTGAAGCAGTGTCTGGGGATCATCCACCGGAACCTCTCCTGCCATGACCACCAAATCGCCGCGACGCATGCCAGCGCGCTGAGCAGGACTGTCAGGCAGAACAGACTGAACCAGAGCACCCGCGCGTTCAGGCAGCTCAACCAGTGCGTTGGGATCCTGGTTGTGCTCCCGGGCGATTCTCGCCGTGAGAGGAATTAATTGAAGCCCGAGATAGGGATGAACAACCTCTCCGGCCTGCTGCAGCTGTTCAGCAACACGGCTCGCCAGATTGATAGGGATGGCAAAGCCAAGTCCTGCCCCAGGGCCGGATCGCACCAGTGTGTTGATGCCGATCACGCGACCATCAGCATTCACCAGGGGACCTCCTGAGTTACCAGGATTGATGGCTGCATCCGTCTGGATCAGGTCAAGACGCTTGTCGTTGAAACCGAGGCTGCTGATGTTGCGATGCAGGCTGCTGACAATTCCGAGGGTGACGGTTCGCTCAAGGCCATAGGGCGTGCCCAGAGCAATGGCCCAGTCGCCGACATCCAGCGCATCGGAGTCGCCGAGTTTGGCCGGCTTCGGAGACTCACCACCCTCCAGCCGAACCAGCGCCAGATCAGTGACTGGATCACGCCCGATCACAACACCATCGCGCTGATCGCCGTCGGCCAGGGTGACATTGACCTCCTCCACCTGCTCCACAACGTGGGCATTGGTAAGCACCAGCCCCTCCCGGTCGATCACAACCCCGGAACCCTGACCACGCTGACGCTCCGGTCCGTAGCCGGGCTCACCGAGCAAATCCCTGAGCAGCGGGTCGATCAGATTGGGGTCAAAGGGCTGACGCTCCACAATCCGCTCCGTGTCGATTCTGACCACTGCCGGAGCGACGTTGCGCACAGCGTCGGCAACGAAGCTGTGCGTGCCAGGGAAACCATTCGCGGCTGCCCATGCTCTGACCGGCAGAACCGTGAACGACAGAATCAGCAAAAGGGTCCCCAGCCAGCCGAGGACCACCTGCTTGGTTATCCGACCAGGAATCACAGACGTGAGCGTCAGAACTGCGCTCACGCTAAAGGGGCCAATCAGAACATTTGGCTGGAATCGACAACCGTCGAAAAAGCGTCAACGTTGAGGGGGTTGTCAAACTCCTGACCTGCAGGGATGGTTTGGCTCGCAGGCGAGCCAGCGCTGAACAGATCGGGATCAGCACTGATCACGCCTTGACTGGAAGCGACTGTCGGCGACTCGACGAAATCGTCGAGACCGAATTGACCATCACCGCCGATAACAGAATCGAACGGTTCGCTTCTCGAAATCACCTCATCGAAGCTGGCACCGCCAAGAAGCAGCTCAGACGCCGACGCGATCAGACTCTGATCACCACTGCTGTCGTTGGAAAGAGCCCAGAACATCATGCCCCCCAGTCCCATTTCGTCGACGTAAGCCGTTTTGCCGGCGATGGTGGCTGGAGTTTCAATCGAACTCCAGACCTGAGTGTCTTCGTTGTAAACGAAAGCTGCCTTGGAATCGTCATCCCAGATCAATTCATAGCGTCCGTCGGTGACACCAGTGATCAGATCCTTCTGGTCGTAATTCCCCGATTCATAAGAGCCAGGAGCCTGTCGTGCATCACCGGAGTTTCCCAAACCGAATGTGTCTCCAGCCTGCACATTCCCCCAGGCTCGTGTGTAGGCAGGAGCTCCAAGCACCACCTTATTCAGATCAACATCATTGACTTCGAACTGTTCAATTGCCGTAGCGATGTCATAGCCACCAGGATCATTGACCATGGCTGCCTGATGACCTGTCACTGACTCCCAGCCTCCATGGAAGTCGTAGGTCATCACATTGTAAAAATCAACATAGGGATCAATCCCTGGAAGATTCAGATTGGCAAGCTTGTCTGCCCCCCCAGCCGTGGCAATCGAAACCTCATAATTTTCACCTGTTGACTGCTCAAGCCCGTCAAGCTTGCCCCTCAACAGCTCAAGAGTTAACGCAAAATTTGCACCGTCTTCAGAACTGGAGGCGTTTCCCGAATCACCCCCACCACCGGGGTATTCCCAGTCAAAGTCAACAGTATTGAAAAAATCATATTGCTTGAAGATATCAACAACATTGTCAGTGAATCCGTCTCGGCCTGAGGCAGAATCAACTGCCAGACTGAATTCATCCGACAGGGTCCAGCCACCGAGAGCAAATCCCAGATTGATATCAGGATAAAGCTGTTTAACGAGGTCGAACTGGCGCAGATTGCCCACATATTCAACAGGCGTGCTCCAGCCCACCGGAACACCCGTCACGGTCACAGATCCATCAGAATTAGTGATGGACGTGAACTCACCACCATCAACATATGCATTACGCCGTTCCAAATCCAGGTCTTGCCATTCAGCCGCTGAGAATGTTCGATTGACCTGCTCATCTGCTGTGAATCTCTTGTCCTCAGCCGCCCATGGATCGAACAGATTCACATCACCGTTGGCTTTCACATCAAAGAAGCTGTAATTGATGTGGGTGAGTTGCTCGACATTGATGTCTTGCACAAGAAAATCGCGTTCGTAAATCCCCCATTCTTCGAAGTAAGCAACGACTTTCTTCTCTGGGCTGTTCATCTCCTGGCTGGACGGACTCAATGAATTGGAAGAATCAACTTGATCTGCAACCTGCAGATTTGCTGAAATCTCATCAGGGTCTGCAGACAAAAATTCTGACGTTATTGTTGCGGCTGCATCGGCTTCAGAGACTTCTTGAGTATCTGCCGAACCTCCAATCGGCAGAACTTCAGCTGACGTTTCGTTGGCAACGATGGCTGCTGAACGAGAAACATTCTCTGCCCTGAAAAAGAGATCGCTAGTGAGTTCTCCGCTGTTAGGGAATCCCTCGCTGACCGCATTGAAACTCACATCTATGCTTTGGCCGGCCGCGATCTCGCTGTTCCAGGAAGCAGGGGTGAGTGTCACCTGGCTGCCGCCGTCTGGCAATACATCGATGTCAGCACCACCAGCCCAGCTCTGAAAATCACTGTGGGGGGTCTCGAAACTGACAGACCAATCATCGATTGAGTGCTCTGAAGTGTTTGTGATGGTGAGAATTCCACTCATGCCACCCCAGTACAAGTTCCCGCTCACCTCGAGACTGAGTGGATTGCCACTGGAATCAGATTGCACAGTGGTCTCCTCAGCGATGTCGTTCACCAGCGATGGGTCAGCCGATAGATCAGCATCGCTTTCAGTCATCAATACATCTGCGATTTCAGCGGGATCCCCTGACTGAAGTAATGGGCCAGAAGAAGCGAGCGCCTGCTCTTCCACCGCCTCAAGATCAGAAGAGATTGCAGGCGCAGGAGATGGCAGCGATGTCGATGTGTCAACAGGGGCGGCAGAAACAGCGGCACCAGTGAAGAAGTCTGAACTGGTCAGAGCTCCACTGTCAGAAAGCCCCTCACCCTGGGCATTGAAGCTGATTGAGATCTCACCATTCGCTGGAATCGTTCCATTCCAATCAGCAGGATTGAGTGTAACTCTGTTGAGGCCATTTCCTGCATCCGAAACCTGAACATCTCCAGCCCAGCTTTCAAACTGACTATGCGAAGTCAGGAAGGAAACTTCCCAATCCTCCGCCGCCACTCCCATCGGGTTTCGGATGATCAGATCACCACTGATCCCACCACCCCACCACAGAGATCCATTCACATCGAGCTGAAGACAACTGTTGTGAGGATTGGAACCTCCCGGCAGATTCATCACCACATTGGAAAGATCCGGAGAGACCATATCCATAGGCATTTGCATATCCATAGGCATTGAATCCATCCCGTCGGATGACTGCTGAGACTCAGCAGTCATGGGCATCGATTCGATTAATTCAGTCGACTGATCTTGATCAGCTCGCTCCTGAATCAAACGATTACTCTCATCGAGTGTCGTGGGCTGACCGGGAGCTTCACCGAAAGCCGTGACAAATTCTCCTGGCCGAGTTTGCGAACCATCAGTCAAGCCACCATCGGGAGTGAACAGACTTGTTCGGTCTACCAAAGCAAGCTGTTCAGGGCTAAAGCCAAAAGCTCGATCAAGAAGGTCCTCCTCGATCTGGTCAAAATGAAATTCTAGATTTGCTCCAATCAAATCTTCCTTCTGAACATCAGAAAAAATAAACTTTTGCCCAAGAGGCTCAGAACTTATAACCAAATCCGAACCAACATTTTCAACTGTCAGGCGCTCACGAGTACCAAAATAAAGGAAATTAATCTTGTCCACACGAGGGTCAAAACCATCAACCGTTGTGACGGTATTTTTTTCATGTGAACGTATATAGACAGTGTTGCCAACACTTTCATTGTCAGGATCAAAAGCGGGGCCTATCTTGCTCTCCCAAGACATGACTCCACCTATATCCTGCCGCAAATGCTCGTTACCAACAGGAGCAAAATTGCGCTCACTTAATTCTTCCCAACGAATCCCCTGTCCATCGACACCGAGAATTCGTTGATATTGATCGGGTTGCCAAGGAAAAACAATCGTCGCAAAACCGTCTTCATCTTGACCAATGATCAAGCTATGCACAGAAATACCAGAAAAATCCAGCTGATCGTTTGCAGGATCAAAGCCAAGAATGTCCTGACTAAAGTCGCCAACAGTGAAAGTTGCCATGAGACCAAGATTTGCGAGGTACTCAAATCATTGCCGCAGCGAATGAAATCCAGAACCCTTCATCTTTAGGGTTTTCAGTTGAATCCAGACACAACTATCAACGACGCATTCACTTGATATTCACAAACTTGAAATCATTGAGTCACACAATGCGTCACACCTGAGGCAGTGGTTGAGATTGCTTCAGTCCACCCAGTGGCGTCTGATTCCTTCAACCGCTGCTGCCGTGCGGTCTTTCACGTTCAGCTTGCGCATGATCGACTGCACGTGCCCCCTTGCGGTGGTTTCAGCGATGCAAAGCTCTTCAGCGATTTCCTTGTTGGTCATGCCGTCGCAGAGCAAGGTCAGCACCATGCGTTCTCGATCTGAAAGGGCTTGCGCGTCGCGTGGATCTCTATGACAGATGGCATAGGGGATGAATGGATCAACAAAACGCTCACCTGCCTGGATCGACTTCATTGCGTTGGCAATCGATGTCAGATCAAGACTCCGTTGTGTGAGAACCACATCCGTGGGACTGGCGAGAGCCTCCCGCATCAGGGTGGGATCCGCTCCCATGAGCGTGAACACCGTGGCGATCGGAGACTCCGATACCGAACGCCGTTTGAGCTCGACAACCAGATCCAGCCCACGGGATTCCTCAAGCTGCTCGCTGACGAAGGCCAGCACGGGTTCGCTGATTCCATCCAGACAGGACAAAGCCTCTTCACGGGTCGAAGCGATTCCGATCAGAGGGCATGGTTGGTCCGTGCTTTGCAGAGCGAAGAAACTGGCCAATGCCAGGGCATAGGGACGATTGGCCGTAGCAACAAGAATCCGATGACTGCCGGAGAGGTCTCTCAGATGCTCGCTCAGGAGCCGGAATGACTCATCAATGGTGATCAGCACTGATCAGCTCCACTGTTTTCGCTTTCTCTGAATGGGATATGAAACGGGCGACAGAAGACACGCCACCGGCATCAGTCAAAACGACAGAGGGATGCCCTCCGGCTGATCCTGATTGGGCAGGTTTCCAATTTTTCGAGCTGGTCTCTTCGGTCAGCCGTGCCTATTGGTGTGTCAAACCGATCTGACGGTGACATCACCATGCGCCTGATCCAGAAGGCCGCAACCGGCCTGCTCGCTCTGTCCACAATCGCCCTTGTGGGGTGTCAGAACGAGAAGCCTGCAGCGGATAACTCGACCAAGAGCTCCACAGCAAAGAGTGTCTATGACACCGGCAAGCTGAGGGCTGTAGTCATTGGTGATTCATTGCCGATGGTCAAGAAGGACGGCGACAACTACGACGGGTTGTCATTCGTGGTTCTCGAAGCGATTCGGGATCAGATCAATGTGTCGCCCAAGAAGAAAGACAAGGATGTCAGCATCGAGCCAATCGCTGCGGATTCCGCCCGCGACGGCCTGGACATGATCCGATCGGGAGCTGCTGACATCGCCTGCGGTGTGGCCTTCACCTGGCAGCGACAACGCTCTCTGACCTACACACTGCCCTTCTCTGTTGGTGGAGTGAGGCTGCTGGCCCCAGCAGGCATCGATGGCACTCCCAAGAGCCTGAACGGCAAGACGGTCGGTGTTGTGAAGGACAGCATGGCCGCCACTGTGCTGGCCGATGCAGTGGATGACGCCAAGCTCCAGTTCTTCGACACGCCCGATCAGGCCCTTGCAGCTGTCAAGGATGGCAACGTTGAGATCCTTGGCGGCGACAGCCTTTGGCTGAGGGCAAACAAGGCCGCAACCGCACCGGGATCCTCTCTTGTTCCCGAAAGGCCTTATGCCCGCTCCGGCGTGGGCTGTGTGGTGGCAGACACCACGCCCCATCTGCTCAACATCAGCAATCTGGGCATCGGCAGGCTGCTCTCGGGATACATCAACGACGACGACGGAGTCCGCTCGGCCATCAACACCTGGATCGGCACAGACAGCAGCGTGGGCCTGAAAGACGAACAGATCAGCAAGTTCTTCACGATCGTGCTCTCCACCGCCGCTCAATTCAATCCTCAGTCCTGACCTTGATTTCTGATTGATCCATCGCTTCTCTCACCTATGAACAAAACAAGCCTTCTCACCTTCGCCGCCGTTCTGGCAACAAGTGCGGTGCTCTGCGAATCGTCCAGAGCCGCGGTGCACAACGAACCTGATCTCGGCAACTCTCTCGAACAGCGGATCGAGCGGATGAGCCCCGAAGCCTGGGCCGTGATGCAACGCAATGGCGTTCTGAGTGACGAAGAGATCGCTCGCGCCTGGGGGAATGGTGGCGGCCGAGCCTGGGGCAATGGCGGCGCTCGCAGGGGCTTCGCAAATGGTGGCGGTGGCGGCTTCGCCAACGGCTACCGCGGTGGATTTGCCAACTGGTGAACCATTCCGACTACGGCCCGATCGGTCTACTGGTGATCCAGTCGACGTCGCTCTGCAACCTCGACTGCAGCTACTGCTATCTGCCGGATCGCCAGCGGCGCAACGTATTCAACCTTCAGCAGCAGTTACCCCTGCTGCTGGACAGGGTCTATGAAAGCCCGTTCTGGGGACCGCATCTCTCGATCCTGTGGCACGCCGGTGAGCCACTAACGCTGCCCACCAGCTTCTATGACCAGGCCAGCGCGATCATCCAGCGCCAGACCGCCAGCCTGCAAGAGCAGGGGGTGGTGATCGAACAACACCTACAGACCAACGCGACGCTGATCAACGAGGACTGGTGCGACTGCTTTGTGCGCAACAGAATTGTTGTTGGAGTCAGTATCGATGGCCCTGAGGACATTCACGACAGCCACCGACGCTTCAGGAACGGCAAGGGTTCTTATGCCCAGACCATGCGCGGTATCCGCACACTGCGCGAGCGCGGCATCGATTTCCATGCGATTGCCGTTCTGACTGCTGATGCGCTGGAACAACCGGAGCGGATGTACGCCTTCTTCCGTGATGAAGGGATTCATCAGCTCGGTTTCAATGTGGAGGAGCAGGAGGGCGTGCACACCAGCTCATCCATGCAGGGCCTCTTGAAGGAAAAGCTCTACAGAGACTTTCTTTCACGTTTCTGGGCCTGCAATGAAAAGGATGGTTTCCCGATCCAGGTTCGTGAGTTCGATCAAGTCATGGGCATGATCGCAGGAGGCCAACGGCTGCTGCAGAACGAGATGAATCGTCCTTACGCGATTCTCAGCGTGGACGCCAAAGGCAACTTCTCAACGTTCGATCCCGAGCTGCTGTCGGTTGAAACGGAACGCTATGGCCTGTTCAACCTGGGCAACATCCGCGATGTGTCGTTGATGGAGGCCACCCAAACGGAGCCGTTTCAGAAACTGCTTCGCGACATGTCTTCCGGGATGACGCGATGCAAACAGGAATGTGAGTACTACGGTTTCTGCGGTGGTGGAACCGGCAGCAATAAATATTGGGAGCACGGCAGTCTGGATGCCACTGAAACCTGCGCGTGTCGTTTTTCCAGTCAGATCCCAGTGGATGTGCTGCTGGAGAAGCTGGAAACAGCAGCCGGGCCCTGATCAATGCATTGGAACAAGAGGTGACCTGGCATCCGCCTGGTAGTGAGGGGGGGGGGCCGGCCATCATTTAAGTTGAAGTCACGGCCTGGTGAGATCCTCTCTCCGGGAGGGTGATCAATGCATCCACCATCGGGCCTGAGCCCGAGACCACCTTCCCCGCCCCCTTGCCCCATCCACTCCTTCCGGATCTCACTTCTTTGGCTGAATCCACGGCTGAAAGCCATGGATTTGCACTCGTTAGCGCCCAGGTGCTGACGCATCTGCAACCGATGACCCTGCAGGTGCAGATCCGTCGCGGCAATGGTGATGACGTCTCTCTGGATGACTGCGCGGGTTTCAGTGCACCAATGGGAGAGGCCATCGAAGCCTCTGCCCTGCTCACTGAGGCCTATGTTCTGGAAATCAGCAGCCCCGGGATTGGGGACAGGCTCCAGTCGGCAAGGGATTTTGAGACCTTCCGGAGCTATCCCGTTGATGTCGTCCACAAGGACGACGAAGGACAGGAGCAGCGTTTATCGGGAACTCTGCTGGAACGCACCGAAGACCACCTCCAGATCAACATGCGTGGCCGGGTCAAACGGATCCCGAGGGATTCAGTGATCAGCGTTGAGCTCACAAGCCCCACAGGCTGAATCGATCACAACCGCCTCCGATTTTTCTCTCCTTCACTCCAACTCGTCACCGCAATGGCACTTGTTCTTCTTCCCGGCCTCACCAACCTGATCGATGACATCAGTGAGGAGAAGAAGCTTGCTCCTCAGGTGGTTGAAGCCGCTTTGCGGGAGGCACTGCTCAAGGGCTATGAGCGCTACCGCCGCACGCTGTATCTGGGCATCGGAGAAGACCCGTTCGACGAGGAATACTTCAGTAATTTCGATGTCGCTCTGGATCTTGAGGAAGAGGGCTACAGAGTTCTTGCCAGCAAGATCATCGTGGAGGAGGTTGAAAGCGAAGACCACCAGATCGCGCTTGCTGAAGTGATGCAGGTGGCTGAAGACGCCCAGGCTGGCGACACAGTGGTCCTAGATGTCACCCCGGAGAAAGAGGATTTCGGTCGCATGGCTGCGGCAACAACCAAGCAGGTGCTTGCCCAGAAGCTGCGTGATCAGCAACGGCGGATGATTCAAGAGGAATTCGCCGACCTTGAAGATCCAGTTCTGACGGCCCGCGTGATCCGCTTCGAACGCCAGTCCGTAATCATGGCCGTGAGTTCAGGACTGGGGCGTCCTGAAGTGGAAGCGGAGCTTCCTCGGCGTGATCAGCTTCCCAACGACAACTATCGCGCCAATGCCACCTTCAAAGTTTTTCTAAAAGAGGTCAGCGAGGTCCCAAGGAGAGGTCCTCAGCTCTTTGTGAGTCGAGCTAACGCCGGTCTTGTGGTGTACCTGTTCGAAAACGAAGTGCCGGAAATCCAGGAAGGATCCGTGCGCATCGTTGCCGTGGCCAGGGAGGCCAATCCCCCTTCACGATCCGTTGGTCCCCGCACCAAAGTTGCAGTGGACAGCATCGAGCGGGAGGTGGACCCTGTTGGAGCCTGCATCGGCGCCCGCGGCTCCAGGATTCAGCAGGTGGTGAATGAACTCCGCGGAGAGAAAATCGATGTCATCCGCTGGTCGCAGGATCCTGGCCAATACATCGCCAACTCGCTCAGCCCTGCACGAGTCGATGTGGTTCGGCTCGTCGACCCTGTCGGCCAACATGCCCATGTGCTGGTCCCACCGGATCAATTAAGCCTGGCGATTGGCCGCGAAGGTCAGAACGTGCGACTGGCGGCACGACTGACCGGCTGGAAGATCGACATCAAGAACTCGAGCGAATACGACCAGGCAACCGAGGATGCCGTTGTCTCAGAACTGATCGCCCAACGCGAGCAGGAGGAGGCACTGCAGCGTGAAGCCGAGGAAAGACTCGCCATTGAGCAGGCCGCCAGAGCGGAAGAAGATGCCCGCCTGCGTGAGCTGTACCCCCTGCCGGAAGACGAGGAGGGGTACGTCGAAGAATCGGAAGACATGATGGTCGACGCTGACGTTTATGCAGAGTCAGCTGAATCAGAGCCAGTTGAATCAGAGCCATCCGAATCAGAGCCATCGGACGCTGCCGCAGACCAGGAAGAGGTTGAGACTGAAGAGGTAGTCAGTCATTCCGATGAGGAAGAGGCCCGGTGAACACCTCACGCCCTGTCCTGCGTCGATGTGTCGCCTGCCGAGAGCTGTTTGACCGCAGCCTTCTCTGGCGGGTCATTCGCGACCACCGGGACGGGGTTCTCCTCGATCAGGGCATGGGGCGTTCGGCCTATCTCTGTCGCAAGGAGAGCTGTCTTGAGGAAGCACAGCGCCGAAAACGCCTGCACAAAGCCCTGCGATGCCAGGTGCCCGACAGCGCGCTTGAAGAGCTGAGAAAGCGACTGAACCCAAACAAGGAATCAGCCGCTGAGGCAAGATGAACACTGGCCCCACCTTGTGTGGTGCCCCGAGCACCCCGTGCCCGGACCGACCGGAGACCTGAATGACCAGCAGCGGCAAAGTCAGAATCTATGAGCTGTCCAAGGACCTTGGCCTGGACAACAAAGACGTGCTGGATGCCGCTGAGAAGCTGTCCATTGCGGCCAAGAGCCACAGCAGCTCGATCAGCGAATCCGAGGCAGGCAAAATCCGCACGATGTTGAAGAGTGGTGGTGGCGCGTCCCGTCCAGCTGAAGCTCCCTCGAAACCCGCACCGGGGAAGTCAATCCTTTCGGTGAAGAAGGCCGACGGCGTTGATGCCACTGCACCGGTCAAGCCAGCGCAGCCGAAACCGGCTCCTGCACCCGCGGCACCCACCCGCGCTGCCGCAGCGCCGCAGCGACCGCCGGCTAGGCCCTCCGCTCCCTCAAAACCTGCAACACCGCAGGCGGCTGCACCGCAGAAGACTGCGCAGAAACCGGTAGCACCGCCACAGACGCTGGTTCGCAAGGAGCCCCCCCAGAAGCAGCCTCCTCAAAAACCGGTTGAACGCCAATCCCAGGCACCCGTGCAGCCGACACCTCGACCAGCTGCCGCCCCAGGGCCAAATCGCACCGCCAGTCGGCCGGCGTCCCCACCGGCCAGACCCAGTGCGCCCTCAGCCTCAACAGCAGCAACCCCCCGCAACACGGCTCCGATTCGTCGGTCACCAAGCGAGGGCGGCGCACGCCCGACTCCGCCGCCGCCAGGACGCCCCCAGCCCAAGTCGCCGGGGAACAGAACGGTGGCACCCCCGCAGAGACCGGCCAAGCCAGAACTAGTGGGTCGTCCCCAACCGAAGCGGCCTGGAGCAGGTGCTCCACCAAGACCCGGGGCTCCCCGACCCGGCGCTCCCGGTGGTCAACGTTCCGGCGCGCCACAACGTCCAGCTGGAGCACAACGCCCTGGTGCACCCTCTCGTCCGGGTTCACCGTCTGGCCGCCCTGGTGCCGGACGCCCCGTTAGCACCCTTGAATTGGTAGGCAAGCCGATTCGTCGCGACAGCACCAGTAACCGCGGCGAAGGAGGGCGACCTGGAGCTGGTCCTCGCAGCGGAGCTGGCTCCAATCGACCTGCAATGCCGCCCGGCATGCGCAAGCCGGTGGCTCCCGGTGAGCTCATGCAACTGCAGAAGCCCACGGGTCGACCGGCCGCACCGCCACCGCGACGTCCAGACGGCACCCCTGTCTCACCCCGCGGGGATGGTCCCAAGGCCACACCCCCGGTCAACCGGCCTACCCCCTCTCCCGCAACGGCCCCGCGTCGTCCTGGCTTCCGTCCTGGAGCAAGTCCCGGCGGGCAGCGACGCCCCGGTCGGCCCGACTGGGATGACAGCGCAAAGCTGGAAGCTCTGCGCAATCGCTCTCCTCAGAAGCAACGCCAGAAGGTCCACATCATCGGTGAAAACGATGATTCGCTGGCAGCGCAGACCGGTGGTTTCGCTGGTGAACAGGAAAACATGGTGTTGTCGGCGAGCCTTGCTCGTCCCGCCAAGCCCAAATCCCAGCAGAGGAGTACACCCAAGCCCGTGGCGGCTATCCGCAAGCGGCGCAAGGAAACCGCCCGCCAACGCCAGCGGCGCAGAGCCATGGAGCTGCGTGCAGCTCGCGAAGCCAAGCAGGTGCGGCCAGAGATGATTGTTGTGCCGGAGGACAACCTCACGGTGCAGGAGCTCGCCGACATGCTCAGCGTGGAGAGCTCAGAAATCATCAAATCCCTCTTCTTTAAAGGGATCATCGCCACGGTCACCCAGACCTTGGACATGCCGACGATCGAAACGGTGGCCGAAGAGTTCGGTGTGCCTGTCATTCAGGACGACGTTGAAGAGGCTGCCAAGAAGACCGTCGAGATGATCGAAGAAGCGGATCGGGAATACCTGATCCGACGTCCACCCGTAGTGACCGTCATGGGCCACGTCGATCACGGCAAAACAAGTCTTCTGGATGCGATCCGCAAAGCACGGGTGGCCGCCGGAGAAGCCGGTGGAATCACCCAGCACATCGGTGCCTATCAGGTCGAGATAGAACACAACAACGCACCGCGCAAGCTCACCTTCCTTGATACGCCAGGTCACGAAGCATTCACGGCCATGCGTGCAAGGGGTACCAAGGTCACCGACGTCGCAGTTCTTGTGGTAGCAGCCGATGACGGCGTACGCCCGCAGACGCTGGAAGCCATCAGCCACGCCCGCGCTGCAGAAGTGCCGATCGTGGTGGCCATCAACAAGATCGACAAAGAAGGGGCCTCTCCTGACCGCGTCAAGCAGGAGCTGTCTGAACAGAATCTGCTCGCAGAGGAGTGGGGCGGCGATGTGGTGATGGTGCCTGTGAGCGCCATCAAGGGAGAAAACATCGACAAGCTGCTGGAAATGCTGCTGCTGGTCACCGAAGTGGAAGACCTGCAGGCCAATCCCGATCGCATGGCCCGCGGCACAGTGATCGAAGCGCATCTGGACAAGGCCAAAGGCCCTGTGGCCACGCTCCTGGTTCAGAACGGCACATTACGGACAGGTGATGTGGTGGCAGCCGGGCCTGTGCTTGGGAAAGTGCGAGCGATGGTCGATTACGCGGGAGTGCGCCTGAAGGACGCCGGTCCCTCCTTCGCTGTCGAAGCTCTCGGATTTAGCGAGGTACCCACTGCCGGCGACGAGTTCGAGGTCTACGCAGACGAGAAGTCCGCAAGGGCCGTGGTCGGTGATCGAGCCTCCGACGCCCGAGCAACCCGCCTCGCCCAGCAGATGGCGTCCCGAAGGGTCTCCCTCACGGCGATGTCTGGACAGGCCAACGAAGGAGAGCTCAAGGAGCTCAACCTCATCCTCAAAGCCGACGTCCAGGGTTCTGTCGAAGCCATTCTCGGTTCGCTGGAGCAGCTGCCGAAGGATGAAGTACAGGTCCGCGTTCTGCTGTCAGCGCCTGGGGAAGTCACCGAGACCGACGTGGATCTCGCGGCTGCTTCCGGAGCCGTGATCATCGGCTTCAACACCTCGATGGCCTCAGGCGCCAGAAAGGCTGCTGATGCCAACAGCGTGGATGTGCGTGATTACGACGTGATCTACAAGCTGCTGGAAGACATCCAGTTGGCGATGGAAGGCCTACTCGAACCCGAGCTGGTCGAGGAAGCCCTGGGTGAAGCGGAGGTCCGCGCCGTATTCACCATTGGCAAGAGTGCTGTGGCCGGTTGTTACGTCACCACCGGCAAAATTCAGCGCAACTGCAAGGTTCGGGTCCACCGCGACAAGGAGATTGTCTATGCGGGCGATCTCGACTCACTGCGTCGCAATAAAGACGACGTCAAGGAAGTGGCCACCGGTTTCGAGTGTGGTGTGGGCACCGATCGCTTCGCGAACTGGCAAGAAGGTGATCGCATCGAAGCCTTCAAGATGGTCACGCAGAGCCGCAAGCTCACCACCTGATGATCAGCCGCCGAGAGCCACTGCTCTGGCTTCAGTTGATGGCGATTGCCGTCATTCCTCTGGAGCTCGAGCTGATGCGGCTCATGTTGGCCGGACCTGCATTCGGCCCGGCCCCGGCTCTCGAGCGTCTGCTGATCTGGGGCCTAGCGGTCGTCGCTCCCGGCGTGCTGCTGTGGCGGCGCTCCGCGGACTGGGCTTCGCTGATCCTCATACGGATTGCACCTGCTAAGCGCAGTCTTGATCAACTCCGCATCAGCGCCATCCCGCAGCCGCTCGGCCTGAAAGCCGCCTTGGTCATCGGCATCGCCCTGCTGCTACCGCTGTTCTGGTGGGTCGACGAATCGGCTCTGTTGGTGGTGGACTTCTCCCCCACGCAGAACAGCAGCCGGCTCACGGCGTTGTTGCTGGCTGGTCCAATGCTGACAATGATCCTCTGGCAATGGCAACAGCTTGTCCAGGCCATCTGGCTGTTGACCCGCAGCGATCAGACCTTTGCAGAGCTGACCCCGATCAACGCTGCCGAACTGCAGACCACTCACCTTTCCCTTGGCCTAGGGCTACTGCAATTACCGCTTCTGGAATGGGAGGCAACAGTGGAAAGCGGGCAGCCATCAAAGACATCACCCAGGGGCAAGAGCGATTCCGAACTCAAGAAATCAGCACCTGATCCAGTGCCAGATCCCCAACCAGACACTGCTGAGCCCGAGGCTGATGAGGTCGTCCAGGAGGACTTGCCTGAAGCGAACAACGAGGATTCAGAGATCATTTCGACCAACGATCAAGACGCGAATCAAGCAGTGACCTCTGCTGACGTCAACGCGATCGAATCTGAACAAGAGCTCCTCGAAGAGCCCTGTAACAACGACCAGACAGTCCAGGGCGCTGCAGATAGCAATGTTGCCGGCAGCGATGCTGAAATCGATCAGCAATCCACTCAGCCATTAGCTCTCGATTCAGAACCCAGCTCCCAAACAGACCCCGTGGAAACAGCGTCTGATTCGGACTTAACTGAGGAGAACGTGGGGAAGATCGAAGTCAGTCCTGTAGAGAACGACGATGACGCAGCCTCAGCCGTCGCCCCGATCGCGATCGAACCACAGCAATCCCCCGAAGAGGACCACAGCCCCGACCTGAATGGCCAGGTCAGTACCGACGACACTTGTACCAGCACTGATGCTGAAACTCATCACGAAGAGACCAAGACCTCCGGAAGCGAACAAAGCGATCCAGAGCAACCTTCGCAGCCCGCGCCAGGGGGTGCGTGATTCGCGCAGCAGCCGTTCCCGCATTGCCGGATCCAATCCTTGATCTCCCTCGGGTTCAGCGCTCAAAAGCTGTTTGCGTGGACCTGAATGTTAATTTCCTAGGGTCGCCGATGTAGCTCAGCCGGTAGAGCAACGCTTTCGTAAAGCGTGGGTCGCCTGTTCAAGTCAGGTCATCGGCTTAAGACTCAAACCCAGTTGCAGCAGGAGTTTTCCGCTGTCGCTGGGTTTTTTATTTGCCTTGAATTTTGACGAGTTTCGGGGTTTGCTCTCACCCTGCTCTCACTATGTGCTTATATTTGACCCACGCCTAAATGCTCTCACCCCATGGCTGACACGGCCAAATGGATCACCAGACTTCGCAACAGCTGCCCAAAGGGCTGGTCTGTCCGCAACATGCGGGGAAAGGTTTTTCTGAGCGTTCGTTCCGGCAAGGGAGGCACCACCGCCACGACCGTGACGCTGCCAACCGCCTGGGCTGCCGACACCGTGCCCGAGACAGTCCAGCTGATCACGGAACTGCACAAGTTGGTGGGTGAAGGGTTTGACCTGCGGGATGCGGTCGCCAAGTCCACTCAGCCAGCCGCGGCCACACGGCCAACAGTGACCAGCGAATGGCCAGTGCTGGTGGAAAAATTCCAGGCTGACCGCGAAGTGCTGGCACCCGTCACCGAGACCAGCTGGAAGCGCAACTATCAGCCGTTCCTAGAGCGCATCGTTCTGCTGATGGGCACGTCATCGCCACCGGCCAATGCACGGGCGCTGGCCATCCGTCTGATTGAACCTTGGGCTGAAATGCCAACCAACAGGGGCAAGGCAATCAAGTGCCTGCGGTTGTTCCTTGAATTCGGAGTGGAGGAATGCGGCCTGCCACCAGAAAGCTGGACCCTCACCGACCGTGCAGTGAAGCAACTGCGTGGCGCAAAGGCTGAACGCCGCACCGTGGCCACCATCACTGACGCTGAAATCCTGCACCTGTTGGATTCGCTGGCCGACACCGACGCTGCCAAACGTTGGCGCAATGCAATCCAGCTGATGGCGCTTTATGGGTTGCGGCCTGAAGAGCTGAACCACCTTGTGGTGAAGCAGCACCCAACGACAAAGCAACCGGCGCTGTTCTGCACCTACCAGAAGGTCTGCAACCGGGTGAAGACAAAACAGCGGTGGCTGATGCCCTTGCCGCTCACAGATGCCTTTGGCGAACAGGTGGACTGGAACCTTGCTGGTGCAATGGCCATCGGCCAGTTGCCGCTGCCACCCCTGGCTGACAAATACGCAGTGCGGACATTCCTTGAGCGCCAGAAGTATTGGCTGGAACTGAAAGAGCAATACACGGCATGCGGCGAATGGGTCAGGCCGTACAGCTTCAGAAATGCGTTTTCACTGCGTGCGCATCACTTAGGCCACCGCAATGACGTGATCTGTTTGGCCATGGGCCACAGCCTGAGCACACACGAAAGCAGCTACGAATGGGCGCGCAGTGAATCGGTTCTTGAGCACGTTTAAGGGTCCAAGTCCACAGGTAGTGGCAGGCAAATAGTTGCAAACACCATCAAGAGCGTGCCAAACTTGCTTCAGCAGTTGTTGGTGCCATCTCCGCAAGGAGGTCTCCCAACCTCGCCTGAACTTGCTGGGATGGCTTCCAGCTTGCAATCGGAACTGTGACCAGCCGCTTTCTCTGTTTCCCCGAGACAGCCTTGTCACGTCGTCGAAATCAATCAGTGGTGCTGCCCAAGGGCACGCCGTATTCCGCAACGGTCGTCAGACAGATGATCGAAGCAGATGCAGCTGTTGGCTTCGACGTTCCGATTCCTGATGGCGCAAAGTTCGTTGAGGTTTCTATGCCTCCGGCGGTCATTCGTCCTTACAGGCAGGCACGACAAGCTCACCCAAATGCAGCCAATCTTCCGCCAATGGTGGTTGTTGAACGCGGGACGTTGGAACACCTGAATGCCATCCTTCGGGGCGGCGTGGTGTACGTCAAAGAGGATCCGATGAATCCAACCATCCTTGATGAGGCGCACCCTTTGAAGGCAATCCTTCAGGCAAGCCCGGATTCAAAACAGAGTTAGCGACAGGTCGGCCACATCCCTTTGATGTGACCACCACACATGTCTGAAAAACGATGGCTCCTGACAGGGCCAATGGCTGATGAACTCGGAATTTCTGTCCGAACCATTCACCACTACCGGGCGTCTGAACAGTCCCCATGGACTGAAGGACGCCACTACAAACGCCGCACCCCGGCTGACAGATCCCCATGGATCTGGGACCGCGAACTGACCATCAAGGCTTGGGAAGTTGCCAAGGGGGGTGCCGCTTGAAGCTGTATCAACCCGGCGACATCGTTGAAGTCGATGTGAACAGCGGACTGTCTGACATTCCCAAGTGGGTGCAGGCAGTCGTCACTGGCATGACTGATTCCCGTTACGGCTGGACACCAGCTGTCACCACCAGTGCATGGCATCCGCGCATTGAACGCGGCCCCGGCTGGACCCAAGGCGAAATCAGGGAGGCCAGCAAATGACCCCCATGACCGAACGCCAGGCCGTCATCACAGAGGCCATGCGCGAACTGTTGATGCTCTCCAGGCAGCTGCACCCAGACACGCCTGATTGGGATCGCCGCGAATCACTGATCCAGGCGTTTTCAATGCTGACCGCTGATGGCAAAGCAGGCGAATCCGACCGCATGGATTCCATGTGGGGACTGTTGACCGTCTTTCAACAGGAGGGCCTGAACGATGGCTGAACTGCACTGCTTGAAAAAACGGCTGGTCTCCATCGACGGGGAACTGGCCAAACATCGCGGCCCTGCTTCCGAACGCCAAAGCGACCTGCTGCGAATGCGGCGGGAAACGCTTTTGGAAATTCGGGATGCGGAACGTGCCTTCTGGGGTGACTGATCACCGCCAAAAGCCCCCATCACCGGGGGCTTCCAAAAACAATCTCTAATACTGTTTTCCATGACCATCACCGCATTGCCCCGTATGGGCAGCGGCAGGGTCAGTGAAGCCAAGAGGCTGCAATTTCATGCCGGTGTGCGTGAAGTCGTGGCATGGATGCGCCGATACGTGGCGCAGCTTGGCTTTGCCCCTGTCGCTCGATCCTGGCTTTATGCCTTGGAATCTGAAGGCATCATCACCAAGGGTGATTTCACCTGGGCCGGAAAGTGGTTAGCTGATCGACGCAAGGAAGGGCTGATCCCTTTTGAGCTAGTCGGTGCCGATTCCACCCGTGCTCTGTCAGGCCACGATGCACATGACAAGGAAGAAACCCCGCGGGAATACATCAATCGCCAGCTACGGGTTTCATTGGATTTGGCAAAGCGTTACTGGCCCAATAGTTATTGGAAGAATCAGAAATGGTTCCCAATCATCTGGACCGAAAAGCGCGATCTGATCAAGCTGTTTGAACCTGAATTGCCGCAGGCTGTGCGCCGGTTCGCCAGTAAAGGACAAGCCGATGTGAACAGCAGAGTGGCGCTCATTGAAGAGTGCATTTGGGCTGAATCAGAAGGGCTGTATCCAGTAATCCTTTACTGCGGAGATCTGGATCCGATGGGGGTCAAGATGTCTGATGCCATTGCTGAAAACCTTCGCCCGCTGGCCAAGGTTCTGGGCTGGGAGGCAGGTCTCGATGAAATGGTTTTCATGAACTACATCGTGCGTTTTGGGCTCAATGCCGAGTTCGTCGATAACGCTGGTTTGCTGTGGATCGATGGTTTGGAAACCAGCAGTGGGGACAACCTTGCTGATCCCAATCACAAACACCATCAGTTTCCATATGTGCAGGACTACTTGCGCGAATACGGCACCAAGAAGGTGGAGGCCAATGCGCTGATCGCTAATCCAACAGCGGCCCGAGCGTTGATGCGAGAGGAATTATGGCAATGGTTATCTCCTGCCGGTCACAATCAATGGATCAAGGAAAACCAGGCTGCCAGCGCCGAAGCAGCAGGACACGTGGATGCAATCACCAGAATGCTGGCGATGTTTGATTCTGTTGGGGCTTTGTATAACCCGCGGCGATTAGAGCAGGCGGTTAACAACGGCGTGAAGTCACTTCCACCAGCGCCAAGCTAAAACAGTCTCTAGAGATCGTTTTCCAAAGACTCCAGTATTGGGGTCTTTTTTATGCGTGAAAATGCTTAAGTTTCAAATGAATTCCCCGGCAAAGTAATGCAAGACCATGCAGAGGCTTGCAAGGTATTCAGAACCTGCAATTTGCATCCATTAGTGTTTGCTTGTTCAACCACTTAAGCAATCTGCGATGCTCATCGCTCCCAAACCTTGCGGTTCAGGCGAACGCAAAAGTGCTGGCATGTCCATTGTCATGGACAACGATCTAAGGCGTTTCCTAGAGGACTATCGCCGCTCCCAGGGGCTGCGTTCTATCGCTGACGCCGCACGCGAACTGATTTACCTGGGTTCCTTGGCCGTCGCTGACGCCTGAACAAAAAAAACGGCCCGAAGCACCACCCGCGGACCGAAAGCCTTTGAACGTGACATGCGAACTGTAATTGAATTACCGCAGGGCAATGAAGCCCTGCAACGGGAATACCTTTCAGCACTGGCTGATTCCCTTTGCACTGAGTTTGCAGAAGATTTCTGTACCCAAAGGCACCGCAACTTGGCGGCACAGGCCATTGACCTGCTGATCACCAACTATCCCGATTGCCCGCGTTGGGCATCACTGGCAGTTGATCAGCTCACCGCCGTCATGGAGGTGCACGGCTGATGAACTGGGATGACGATATTGAGCTCCGCCCAGAACACCTTCGCGAATGGGTTGAAGGTTCTGGCATCGATCCAGAAATTGCCAAGCGCAATCTGGTGTCACTGGATGGTGAAGCTGCCATCGAAACCCTCTGTGGTGATCGCCTTGATTCCGCAGGTGGTCATGGCCAGCAATATGCAACCAAGCCCGTTGCCAAACTGCTAAATCGCTACGAACACGCTACTGATGGTGGCTGGTGGTGTTCACCGTTAATCACCAACGACAGCTGGGTGACTTCATCCACCTGGGGTTGCTTCAAGCCAGACACCCCTCGCATCAACGATGAAGGCAAGCCAATCAAATATGAGCACCCATTAGATCAACAGTGTGGTGTTTTCTGGCTGCGCAATAAAAACGATGCGTTCTGGCCCTGGGTACTAAGCAAACCCGGCACACTCACCATCGTCATTACTGAAGGTGCCAAGAAAGCTGCAGCACTCCTAACCGCAGGAATTCCTGCAGTGGCTCTCTCTGGAATCTGGAATGGAACCCCTTTGGTTGAGCCGAAGGGCGACCCCAAAGGAGCCCGCAGGCTTCATCCAGACCTCTTGCCACTGATTAAGCATCGGGTTGTCATTGCCTTTGACTACAGCAGCAACAACAAAGGCAAATCAGCAGTTAAAGCAGCAGCGCATCGCCTCGCGCACTATCTCTATGCCAAAGGCTGCCCATGGGTTGGTTCAGCAACCTGCCCCGGTCCAGACCACAAAGGCGTTGACGACATCCTTGTGCATGAAGGTGCTGATGTACTTCATCAGCTCATTGCCAGCGCTGTTCAGATTGATCTACCCAAAGAACAGGAACAGGCCAGCCGCATTCGTGACTTAGAAGCAGCTGCAGCCCTCTACATCGATTCTGAACGGCCCGCAGAACGTGCAGACATCCGCGCTCGTACTTGCTCCGCAATGCAAATCAGCCGCACGGATTTCATGGATCTCGTCACGGGTGAAATAGAACGCCGTAACCCGCTGCGAAGCCTGGAATCGAAAAGCCGTTCACTTGATGAGATCGCAGCCGAAAAGCTTGAAAAGCCACGCCCATTCATCCATCAGCTGATCGTTGAAAGGCAATCAACCCTGATCGGTGGCAATCGTGGAGCCACAAAGTCTCTGCTAGCTCTCACCACACTGGTGAATCTCTGCGGTGAACAGCAGGGCAGCGTCATTGGTCTGCCATGCGAACAAAGCAATCTCCGTGCTCTCTACATCTGTTCCGACATGCCAGTGGAGCGGATCGGCAACTATCTCCATGAGATGGGACGGGGCAATGATCCTGCGCTGAAACGCAACTTGCGTGTTTGGGGATTGTCAAAAACCACTCGCGGTTGGGACATTCGTGATCTCGACGGTCTGCAACGTGAAATCAACGAGCATCAGCCGCACATCGTTGTGATCGATTCCCTCAAGGCTGCAATGGGCCACCTGCTCGAAGACATCAGTAAACCCATCGTTCGGCACCACATGGATGCAGTTCATGCCGTCGTTCTTCGATCAGCAGCCTGCCTCTGGATTCATCACGCCAATAAATCAGGAACCATCGCCGATAACGAGGCACTACAGGAAGCACCAGACATGGTTTACCTGCTCAGCAAAGACGACAACGAGGTTTGCCACCTCAAACCCATCAAATGCCGAAACGGTAAAGGCATTCGCGCTCAATACATCTTCGATGGTGATTTTCTCGACCTCACACCCGTTGAGCAGAAACCACGCGTTGACATGGGACAAGTGCTCTCCGATGTCCTCTCATACATTCGCACTCAGAACAAAGCGGGCATCAAGCCCGCGATCAATCTCGTCTGTGCTGGTCTTGCTCATAAAGGTCATGCTGCCGAAAACATCAAGTCCTGCATTCGGCGTAATTCAGGCAAAGACGGCTGCATTCAAAAACATAAAAATCCCGATGACCTTCGCCAAGCACTCCTCACCGCTGATGAAGAGTCGATCCAGTTCTGAACTTTGTCCGTCCGACACCCCCCCTAGTAAAGAAGCAGAAATCGTGACCCATATCTCTGGAAATAGGTGAAATCAGTAAAAAAGCGGGTCAGGCATAAAACCAGTGCTGGTCAAATGAAATCCCTTCTATAGGTCTCTATAGGGAGAGGAGAGAGGGGGGGGGTATTGGACCGGGACAGTTCAGCCCGTTAGCACTCCAATTAACATCTAATTAATGGCTACTAAATGCACCAAGAAAGAAAAGAAGCGTCGCGTTGAAGAGCTGGCTGACCTCATCGTTAAAGGCAACTCTCAGCGTTGGCTGCAGCATCACGTCTGCGATAGCTGGGGGGTGTGCAGAGAAACAGCACGGGTCTATATCCACGAAGCACGCGCCATCGTCAGAGAAGATCTGGCT
>QCUI01000013.1 GCA_003210775.1 Synechococcus sp. AG-679-A04 | reverse complement strand
CTCAAGTTCAGCCTGCGAGCTCGCTGCGAGCACAGGAAAACTGACATCGGAAAGATCTTGTCCAGGCGTCAATGCCGCGGGATCGTGATCTAGCCATTGCACGGGACAGCCGAGTTCGCTCAGAACCAGCCAAGCTGCTGCCAGATCCCAGATCTTGGGTGTGGCCTCCAGGGCTGCCACTGTCTGCCCCATCGCCACACTCACCAGATTCAGGCTGGCAACACCAAGCAAGCGGATTTTTCCTGGAAAAGGGTCCTGATGGCGGCGCTGCAGCACCCGGATCGCACGACTGCAAAGCGACACGCAGGCACTGCCAGCTTGCAGACGGGTCTCTGGCGAGAGAGGTTTGCCATTGCGCCAGGCACCTCCACCACGGATCGCCACAATGCGTTGACGTAAAGAAGGAATCTCCAGGAAAGCCTCGGTAGGACGTCCGTCCACAAAACGAGCCACAGAGATCGCCCAATAAGGAATGCCGGCTGCGAAATTGGTAGTGCCATCGAGAGGATCCACTACCCAGAAGGCTGAAGAAGAAGGGCAGCTCTTATCTCCCTCCTCGCTAAGGGTGAATTCACCGGGGGCCAGTGCAGAGAGACCCTCCACCAGCGCCTCATCGCTCCAGCGGTCAGAAGCCGTGATCAAGGATCCATCAGCCTTGATATCCGAAACGATGTGTCCGAAATCCTGTCGTTGTCGATCTGCGACCCTATCGAGCAGCTGATGGACTGCGAGTAACTGCTGCGGGTTAAGGGGACTTGAGGTCAACGTCGCGCCATCATCAAGATCCCAGCAGTGAAGCTTGGCAAGCTGGGACGTTGGGTGAGGGCTCGATCTGAATAGCTTCAGATTCAGGTGTTTGTGCCTTATCAGCAGGTAGGTCCAGGGGTGGACAAGAGCCGACTTGGTCGAGCCCGGTGTATCGCCTCAACTCGGCAATGGATTGGTTGTATTGAGAAAGAGACTGGACATGGCGAACCTGTGCATTTGTGAGGTCTCTTTGGTTGTCCACCACTTCACGCTGAGTGGTCACACCTGCAGCAAAACGGAGCCTGGAGAGTCGCAACGCTTCTCGTTGAGACAGAACCTCTCTGGCAGTTGTGCGCAAGTTCTGCTGATTCGCCCGCAAATCGTAGAAACTCTGTTCAACTTGAAGGCGAATGACACCGCGTTGATTCGCGAATTTGTAAGCGCTCGCTTCAGCGGCCTGCTTTTTGCGACGGTACTCAGCACGAGCCTTACCCCCATCGAAAATATTCCAAGTTGCCGAAAGTCCAACCGCATTATTCATATTCCAGCCGTAATAGCTCCTGTCAAAGGACGAACCCTGAGACTGCTGACGATCAAGGCGCTGTGTCGAGAAGTCGTTAAAAATGCTGAGAACCGGCTGCACAGCTGCCAGAGCAACATTTGCACTGCTGTTGTCAATCGAGATATCAAGAATAAACTGATCGAGCTCTTCTCGGAAGGCGTAAGCCGCAATGATGCTTTCCTGCAAGGAAGGCTCCCAGACACCCACAACCTCTGAAGGTGATGCAGCAGTCGGGGTGATGTCCTGGGGCAAGTTGATGATCCTGGCCAAATTGCGACGCGCTCGCAACTGAAAATTTAGATAGTCTGTTAAAAGGAGTCGATCTCGGGAAAGTTGCGTTTCAGCTTCAAGGACTTCAAGCTTGGTTGAAACACCTGCCTGAAAGCGTGATCTTGCATAACGCAAACTTAACAACGAAGCAGCCACCGACTGCCTGCCGACATCAACTTGTGCGTCATATTGCTGAAGGTTGTAATAAGCCTTGGCCGCACTTAGGCGCAGATCTCTTAAGGCGATCAGATAGGCGTCTCGAACTCTCTCAAAGCTGTCGCGAGCAGCCGAAATCTGAGGAACTCGGGCTGGATCAATCAATTTCCAGTTCAGCGCTGCACGGAAATTGGCAGAGGCTGTTCCGGTTTGGGTGACTGGACCTTCTCTATCTTGCAGACCAATCTGGGAGTTATTGATCCCGGACAGATCGTCTCCCAAGAATTGCTGTTCAGTAGCTAGGTATTGGGGAAGACCATTGGCCGAGAGACTGAGCGTTGGGTACCAACTGGAGATGGCCGCTCTCAATCTAGACTTGGCCTGCTGCACCTCGAGAGCAACAGCCTTTAGGTCTGGATTGTTGACTTCAGCCAGCTGTTCAACTTCAGCGAGAGTGAGCGGTCTTAGCTCTCGAATGCGCACCTGATCGGACTGGTTTGGCAGTGCAAGGCTCGGCGGTGAGTTCAACGCATCGAGCGTCTCAGGCAGTGTTGTCGCTGCCGGAGGAAGAACCGAAGGATCTGCCTGCGGCCTGGATCCCTTTAGTTCAATGGCCGTCGGCAGGGTGCTCTGATCAATCAGGGCCGCTCCGTTGTCTGACGCAGGGTCAGAAGACTCTTGAGCGGAGGCAACTCCAGCGATTTGGCCGGGCACTATGCCTGCAATCAGAAGAAGGCTTGCAGCTGTCCGACGCACATCATTTCCTGAGCTTGACGGAGTTTAGGTGGTTTTCTCAGGATCTCCGAGCACCGCAGCCACGATGTCAGCTGCTCCATGCACGATCCGAATTGGAACAGGAAGTTGCTCCTGAACCTGATCCAGAGTCATGTCATCGAGAAAAACAGGCTGCCCCTGCCGCAACATCACCGAGGGAAGCAGTACCTGATCCCCCAGGTCCTGATCCTTGAGTCCATCCAGCAGATCCTGACCAGTCAGCAGCCCTGTGACCACCTGGTCCTGCCCCCAGTAGGGGCTGGGAAGACCATGCATCCGCAAGCTGATGCCATCAATCCTGTTGAGACGCTCAGTCACCGTCTCCAGAGCTCTATCCACGAGACGACCCACCACCCAGCTGCTACTCAGCGGCACGGCGACACGCTCTGGAAGTGATTCCGTGGCCTCATCCAACGACTCGAGAAATGCCCGGATCGTTCCCACACCATTTTCCTGCTGAGGGAGATCCTCGTAGCTGATGCGTGGGGGAAGTGAACGCCCCGCAATCAGATACCACTCATCTGACAACCAAACAAAACGACTGCCGAAACGGCCTTGGAACTCAGACTGGAGCGGTTCCACTGCATCGATCACCCGCCAGGCATCTTCAGGGGTGACAGCCCGCAACCCATCACCAGGTGGGCGGAAACGAGTGAGGCCCACCGGTACCACTGCTGCCGAAAGCACAGCAGGCCACTCAACACCTGCAAAACGGGCGAGATCACGCAGGGTGTTCAGGAGTGCGTCACCGTCATTGAGACCCGGACACACCACCACCTGCGCGTGAATCTGCAAGTTGCGCTGCGCAAACCACTCCAGCTGCTTCAGCAACTTTCCTGCTCGTGGATTCTCCAGAAGGGTGGATCGCAGATCGGGATCTGTTGCATGCACTGACACGAAAAGCGGTGTCAGTCGTTGCTGCTCAATTCGCTCCCAGTCGGCGTCGTTCAGGTTGGTGAGCGTGAGATAGGAGCCGTAAAGGAAACTGAGTCGGTAATCGTCATCCTTGAGATAAAGACTGTCTCGATGGCCCGGCGGCTGCTGATCGATGAAGCAGAAAGGGCAACGGTTGGTGCATTGACGAAGGCCGTCAAAAAGGGCTTCGGTGAAAGCAAGCCCCAAACCATCGTCCGCATCCTTCTCCAACTCGACGCAATGCAGCTCACCGGCGCTGTCACGAACCTCAAGCGTCAGCTCTTCCTCAACAATGAGGTAGCGGTAATCAATCAGATCGCGGGGGCGCACACCATTAATGCTGAGCAACTGATCCCCTGGCTCGAATCCCAGTTCCTCTCCGATTGAGCCTGACTCCACGGAGGCCACTACAGCAGGCTCAGGCTGTCGTGAGGGGCTTGCGGGGTCCAGAGCCGTAACAGCAACCCCTGCGGAAGGCTCATTCCACACAGCAAGGAGGCGACTGTGATCAGTTTGGAACGGCGGCGGACCACCACAACAGCAGCAACACTCCGAAGAGGAGCCGGTAGATCACGAAAATCCAGGTGCTGTGACGTTGCAGATACTTCAACAACCAGTCGATGGCCAGCCAGGAGACCACTGCTGCAGAACAAATCCCGATCAGCAGAGGGAGCGCACCGCCAGCGCTGGGCTCACTGAACGCATCCTTTATTTGCACCAAACCCGCCAGGGTGATGGCTGGAATTCCCAACAAAAATGAAAACCGGGCCGCATCAGGACGCTTCCAGCTGTCAAACAGTGAAGCGGTGAGAGTGCTTCCCGATCGTGAGACCCCAGGAATCAGAGCGAGCACCTGCGCGAGACCCACCACTAGGCCATCTCGCCCTTGCACCTGGTCGAGTCTCTTGAGGCGCGGGCCAAGCTTCTCTGCCAAAGCCAGCAGCAAGGCCATCACAATCGACACCAAGGCGATCACCGGTTCGCTGCGCAGCGGAGACGTCTCATAGCCGGGCCAGAACAATTTGATGCCTAGCCCCACCACCAAGATCGGCACGGTGCCAATGGCCATCGCAATCCCCAGGCGGGCTTCCGGCTCGCGCCACTGCCCTCTGCGCAGGGCAGTGCAAATTCCTTTCCACACCCCAACAAGGTCGTCGCGGAAGTAACCAATGACCGCAACGATGCTGCCCAGCTGGATCACAGCTGTGGCGGAGACACCGGGATCCTGCCAACCGGCAAGAGCGGGCACCACCTTCAGATGTGCCGTGCTGCTGATCGGCAGAAACTCAGTCAAGCCCTGGACAACACCCAGAACGACATTTCTCCAGATGGCCTCGAGCAGTCCGGGTTCTGACACCTCTGAAGTCCTGAACACAAGTTTGAGGACGCTATCGCCCTACCCAACGTCGAATGACATCAGACGCCTCACAAAAACGCTCAATGAGGTGCAAATCTTCTATGGTCACAGTCCTTTCTTCAGATTCAGGCGGGAGTGGATCGTTGTTCAGTGGGCTGATACGCAACCAAGCCCTTGCTGAGCCGGTCCAGCCGATTGCTCTTGGAATGGCCGGGCTGCCCTTCTGGGCATCCATGCTCGTGGTGCTGCCTGTATTTGTTCAGGCACCCTGGGTGCGCGAACAGCCCTTCACCTCCAGTCTGTTCGGTCTTGTGCTCCTTTCAGTGGGCGTGATCACCAATTCGATCGCACCCAACAAATGGAAGGAGTTCGGAGCACTGCTGGTTGGCTTCAGTGGCAGCTGGCTGGCTGGCAGCCTGTTCTGGGGATGGCTTGCAATTCATCCACTGTTGCACCTGCCTGTTGAAGCTTTTGCTTTGCCTTTGGCGATCACCGGGCTGGGAACGCGATGGCGTCTTGGGTGCGCCTTCTATTTGACTTCTCTGCTGGGAACCGCTTTCACTGATCTGGCCATGGCCCTCACAGGTGTTATGGCCCTCTGGCCTGCAGTCATTGGAGCCTCTGCTGCAGAAGCAACTGGTCTCCTTCAGGACGCTGCAGCGTTTGTACTAAGACCAACCTCGCTGCTGACGGTCACCGCAGCAGGAGTGATCATTATTCAGTTCGTTCAGTACTGCAGATATCGCAGCAGTCTGTCGGCAGCAAATGACAAAGCCTGGGCTGTGGCGTCGGCTGTGCTGTTCACGACTCTCCTGATTGACGGATTGTTTCTGTCGCTGTCTCTGCTGGCACCTGAACTCAGCGGCCTGGTCTGAAACGATCTGCAAAAAACTGGGACCCCTTGCAACAGATCCCGGCAATGGCACTTGTAAGGTTTGCAAACCGGCAATGCCGGTAACCATCCCGTTCCGATCTTCTAGACGGAGAGTTCCATGAAGCGTCTGCTGTCCTGGCTGACAGGCATTCTTGTGATGGCAGGCCTGCTGATGGGCCTGCTACTACCAGCGAGCGTTCAGGCTGCTGACATCCGCAACGTGGCTGACGACAAGATCGCAGAGCGTGGCGAAAAGGTCGATCTGAACAATTCCTCCGTGCGTCGTTTCCAGCAGTTCCCTGGCATGTATCCCACCCTGGCCGGCAAGATCGTGCTGGGTGGCCCCTACGAGAGCGTTGATGACGTTCTTTCTCTTGATCTCACGGAGCGCCAGAAAGAGCTGTTCGAGAAATACCGCGACAATTTCACCGTCACAGAACCATCGATTGCTCTCAACGAGGGTTTCGATCGCATCAATGATGGCCAGTACCGCTGAGGCAGCTCACTGAAAACACCGATCGCCACTGATTGGATTGCTTGGATTGCGGTAAAACCGCCGGACAACCCGGCGGTTTTTTGGTGCTGAAATGAAACCCTCCAGCCCTGGCAACGAACCCATCCCC
Source organism: Synechococcus sp. AG-679-A04 (assembly GCA_003210775.1). GTDB lineage: Bacteria > Cyanobacteriota > Cyanobacteriia > PCC-6307 > Cyanobiaceae > Synechococcus_C. The sequence goes on along the minus strand of QCUI01000013.1, from coordinate 31,679 downwards.
TCAGGTCCCTGGGACGTCGTGGTGGTTGGTGCAGGGGCCGCAGGCCTGATGACCTGCATTGAACTGCCGGACGGGCTGCGAGTGCTGCTTGTCAATCGCAACACCAGCCGGCGCTCATCGAGCCGATGGGCCCAGGGAGGGATCGCGTCCGTAACGCGTCGCGATGACAACAGCGGCAGCCATGCGACAGACACCATCCACGCCGGTGCTGGCATTTGCGACGGTGATTCCGTCCGTCTTCTCGTTGAGAAGGCACCGCAATGTGTCGACAGGCTGCTCGAGCTGGGAATGGATTTTGATCGCAACAGTGACGGGAGCCTGGCCACCACCCTCGAGGCAGCACACAGTCATCACCGAGTGCTGCACGTGCAGGACAGAACTGGCCATGCACTGGTGGATGTGCTTCGACAGCATGCCGAGCAGAGGCCTGGATTGCTGCATCGGAGGGGTGTTCGCGTAAGCCAGCTCTGGGTGGAGAACGGGCGGTGCTGCGGCGTCCAGGTGCTGGATGGTTTCAGGCTGCAATGGATCCGATCCAGAGCAGTGGTCCTGGCCACTGGAGGCGGAGGTCACCTCTATACCAACACCACCAATCCAGCTCAAGCCGCAGGGGAGGGCATCGCCCTGGCCTGGGCTGCCGGGGCTGCGGTTGAAGATCTCGAGTTCGTTCAGTTTCATCCCACTGCTCTGCAGCTTCCTGGAGCTCCCTGCTTTCTGATCTCCGAGGCCGTGCGCGGTGAAGGAGGACGACTCGTGGACGCCGCTGGGAACAGTCCGGTCTCTGACCTCCCAGGGGCTGATCTCGCCCCCAGAGACCAGGTCAGCCGAGCGCTCTTGAAAAGCATGCGCCTCCAGGGCATCGACCACATCGGCCTTGACCTTTCAGGGATTCCCCGCGACCAGGCTGAGCGGCGCTTCCCAACAATTCTGGAGCGGTGCCGCAACCACAATCTCAATCCTCTTAAGCAACCAATCCCCGTGGCGCCTGCAGCCCATTACTGGATGGGAGGAGTGGCAACGGACCTCAATGCCGCCACATCACTGCCAGGCCTCTATGCAGTGGGAGAGGTGGCCTGCACCGGGCTACACGGTGCCAATCGTCTTGCCAGCAACTCATTGATGGAGTGCCTGGTCTTTGCTCGCCAACTGGGAGCGATCGACCTGCCTGCTGTTTCAGAAGACGAAAGAGAGCACTGGAGAAATCGAAGAGACACAATCAGCACCTGTCAGATCAATGCCCGCAGCAACACCAGCATCGGCGAGCTCACACGCAGCATCGACCAGCTGAGTGAACAGTGCTGGGATGTGGCCGGAGTCAATCGCTCCGTAGCTGGGATGAAGACACTGCTTCAGTGGACCAGGAGGGCCATGGCCCCCCTCGAGCAGGAAGAGCTGCTCTGCGTGGTCAACCGCCAATCCCATCAACAACTGCTGGAGCTGGAGGAGCCCAGTCGCCAGGAACTGAACCTGCTACTTGATCTCATCCATCGGCAACGCACGACTGCTCTGCTGCTGGAAGCCTGTCTGTTCAGAACCGAAAGTCGGGGAGGACATTTCCGCAGCGATGCCCCCTGTTCCCTTCCCCAGTGGCGCCGACACAGTCGGCAGGCGAGAGGAGAAGGGATCGGAACCCGCAGCGTCACTGAATAACCAACAGGCGCGGCAGACAATGGGCAGACAGTGGGCTCTTCAGAGGTGGAAGGGCGTTCAGAAGTTGGTGTCTCCTTTGAAGCCGGACAAACCTGCAAGGGTTTTCAGATCTTTGACACCTGAATCAAGCTTTCCATTGATCTCCCAGGTGGGGAAACCTTCGATCTTCTTGCTCTGGCAGAGAGCGCGTTGACTGTTCTGACCATCCTCAGCACATTCAACGACGGTGAGTTTGTTGGCGGCTTCTGAACCGAAGTCCTCCTTCTGCTCATGACAGTGAGGACACCAGTAGGCGCTGTACATGACAGCTCCCATGGCGGTGAGATGTTCAGCAAGCGCGACCTTGGCAGGAGTGCTTTCGGTCGTCACAAGCGGAGGTGCACCAGGACCGGTCACGGCAGCTTCGGGCCGTTCAGGGTCCAGAACCGAGGCCCAAATCAGGCTGCCGAGCAACACTGCCAAAGCCAGGAGAATGCCGCGAAAAAACAGCTGAGAGGGGTCGTCCCATCCACCGCCGATCACGGAAAGGATCAGCAACAGAATCGACAATGTCGCTGAAAGCACACAAAAGAAACAGAAGGCCTGAATCTTGAAGACCATCAAGCCCAGCAGAACCAAGCTGAAGACAGCCATTCCCAGGGAAACGGTGAACAGTCCCCACCAGGTGCGCCGGGACAGATCACTACGGTTCTCCATCAATCCCGGCAGCAACGGCACAAGAGCCATCACCAGAACAGCGAGGTAAGCAAGCAGACCGGCAAAAGACAGCGGGATGCTGAAGGCCTCCGTCTGGGCAAGGGTTCCCCAGGGACTGTTCAGGACCATGTCGCAACCATCTCCGCCCATCGGGCAGGTGAGGTCACCGAGCATCCCCCAACGCTTAAGGGTGATCGAACCCGTGTCGATCACCCCGACGGTTGCCAGCACCGCCATGCTGATGCGCGCCCATTTGAAGCCCTGGTCTTGGCGACGTCGGCTGGTGAGTCGGGTGGTGCCCATGCGCACGGAACGGATTACTCAAATTTTGGCAGCAATCAGCACGAGATTTATGGTGAAAGTCGATGCGCAGTGCCCATGTCACCGGACCAACCTCCCGGACGCGACATGGTCAGCACACGGCCGACCGTGGCTTTCGCACATCTGGGATGCGAAAAGAACCGAGTCGACACTGAACACATGCTCGGCCTGCTGACGCAAGCGGGCTATGGCGTCAGCAGTGACGAAAATGACGCCAACTTGGTGGTTGTGAACACCTGCAGCTTTATCCAGGAAGCACGGGAAGAATCAGTCCGCACCCTGGTGGGACTCGCTGAGCAAGGAAAGGAACTGATCATCGCCGGCTGTCTGGCACAGCATTTTCAGGAGGAGCTGCTCGACTCCCTGCCGGAAGCCAAAGCCATTGTCGGCACTGGCGATTACCAGCACATCGTGGCGGTTCTTGAGCGGGTCGAAGCCGGGGAACGCGTCAATCAGGTCAGCAAGAACCCGACATTCGTCGGCGATGAAACACTGCCTAGGTATCGCACCACTGGAGAAGCGGTTGCCTACCTCAAAGTGGCCGAAGGTTGCGATTATCGCTGCGCGTTTTGCATCATTCCGCATCTGCGCGGCAATCAGCGTTCAAGAACGATCGAATCGATCGTGACAGAAGCCCATCAACTTGCTGAGCAGGGCGTTCAGGAACTGATTCTGATCAGCCAGATCACCACCAATTACGGACTGGACATCTACGGACGCCCTCGCCTTGCGGATCTTCTCAGGGCCCTCGGCGAAGTGGAGATTCCCTGGATCCGGGTTCATTACGCCTACCCCACAGGCCTGACACCTGAAGTGATCTCGGCTTACAGAGAAGTCCCTAACGTTCTTCCCTATCTCGATCTCCCTCTCCAGCACAGCCACCCGAAGGTGCTGAGGGCCATGAACCGTCCATGGCAGGCGGATGTCAACGAACGGTTGATGAATCAATTGCGGGAGCAGCTGCCGGATGCCGTGATGCGCACCACGCTGATCGTGGGCTTCCCCGGTGAGACAGAGGAGCAATTTGACCACCTGGCTGGGTTCCTTGAGAGCCAGCGATTCGATCACGTTGGGGTGTTCACTTACTCAGCGGAGGAAGGAACCGCCGCGGCCAAGCTCCCGAATCCGGTGCCAGCCGAGATTGCCACCGCCAGGAAAGATCGGCTGATGACCCTGCAACAACCAATCTCAGCCGAAGCCAACACTCGCTGGGTGGGACGCACCGTGGATGTGCTGATCGAGCAGCACAACCCGAGCACAGGAGCCATGATTGGCCGCTGCGCACGCTTCGCACCTGAAGTGGATGGCGAAGTGCAGGTCCAGCCACGCGCGGATGGCATGCAAGCAGGGCCCGGAAGCATGGTTCCAGTTCGAATCAACGCAGCCGACATTTACGACCTGAGCGGCGAAATCGTGGGAGCAACCGAAATGGTGGCCTCAGCACGCACCAGCCATTGAGCCACCCTTCATCACATGCACGCCAACGCATCATCTTCCTGATCGCATCGGGCTTGAGCACTGCCGGTTCATTCGCAGGGCTCACCGCCAAGGGCTGGATCCTGATGGATGAGACCAAGGCACCCATGGTGCTGGCGCTGAATTTTGCCGCACTCTCCCTTCCCACAATTTTGGTAAGCGGCCCGGCAGGCGTGCGCACCGATCGGGTTGGCTGTGAGCGAGTGTTAATCCAGGCACAGTGGGCACTGCTATGCGCAAGCCTGCTGGGAGCGCTTTCCATCCCGATCTTCGACGGACAAGCACAGGTCTTGATGCTGCTGGCCAGCACGTTGCTGGTGGGCATTGCCGGTGCCTATGAACTCACGGCTCGCAATAAGTACTGCGCTCTGCTGGTGGACGACAACTCCGAGCTGGCACCCTTCCTGACAAGCTTCTCGGTGGTCTTCAACGTCGGCAAGCTGGTGGGCCCCCTTCTGGGAGGCCTACTGATCACTCTGGCGGGTCCGACCACGGCGCTCACTCTGGATGCAGCCACTTATCTGTTCCCGATCGCCAGTGTGATCTGGCTGCTGAATCCGAAAACGGAACTGGAGGAGCGCAGTGCTCCTGGGGAAAAGGCGTCGTTACGGGTGGCCTGGCGGGAATGCGGCAGCACCCTGAGGCACGTGCTGATGTTCACCGGCTTGATGTGTGTGGTGGGGTTCTTCCACCCTGGACTTGGGCCCTTGATCGCCGCTCGTGAGTTAGGGAATACACCGATGGATCTTGCAGCTTTCACAAGCGTTCTGGCCCTGGGAAGCATTGCTGGTGGACTGCTACTGCAACGCAACAGTCATCGTTTCTGCCGAAGACCGTCTCTGACCCTGGCAGGGTTTGCATTAGTCACCGCCGTGGCTCAGCTGGGGATGGCCATTGGAGGTGATGTGCCCTTCTTGCTTGCCATGACGCTCTTAATCGGAGCAGGTACCGCAGGGCTTCTGAGCAGCAGCAATTTGATCACCCAGGTGGGTTCGACCCAGATACTGCGAGGGCGTATGGCAGGTCTTGGCCAAATTGCCTTTCTGGGTGGCGGTGGGCTCAGTGGTCTGATCGCCGCGCAACTCACAGTGACAATCGGGCTTCAGGCAACCTTCGCCATCAGCGGCACTCTTGGTGTTGTTCTTGCACTGCTTGAGATCTGGCGCCGGGGCGGCTCTGTGCTGACCGAAGTCAAATCAGTTTGATCCGGCGCAGAACAAAACTGATCGTCACAGCAGTTGCCAGTCCGGCTCCGACCAGACCCACGTAGATGAGGACGCCCATGCCTGTCACAGATTGCAGCACCTATTAGATCAGAGATTAGGTCTGGAATCAGCCGATCCCCCTTAAGCTTCTGCACAACGAAATCAAATAAAGACGGAAGGTTCTGTCCGCAGGGTCAACCGCACATCACAGAAAGGCCCACCTTCCTCGCCACGGATCATGCGCACCTTATTTATTTATCCCCTCTTCCCGAAGACTTTCTGGAGTTACGAGAAGATCCTGGAACTGGTGAATCGCAAGGTGCTGCTCCCTCCCCTGGGACTGGTGACCGTGGCTGCACTGCTGCCTCAGGAATGGGACATGAAGCTCGTCGACCGCAACGTTCGGGAGATCATTGAAGAGGAGTGGAATTGGGCCGAGCTGGTGGTGATCTCAGGAATGATCGTCCAAAAGGACGATATGCAGATTCAAATCGCCGAAGCCAAGCGCCGCGGATTACCAGTAGCCGTGGGAGGCCCCTACGCCAGTTCCACGCCGGATGCGCCGGAAATCGAACAGGCCGACTTCAAAGTGCTTGATGAAGGTGAAATCACCCTTCCAATGTTCATCGAGGCCATCCAAAGAGGTGATAACAGCGGTCGATTCAGCTCAGAAGGAGAAAAACCCGATGTCACAGCAACTCCGATTCCCCGCTTCGACCTACTGCAGCTCGATGCTTACGACTCGATGAGTGTGCAGTTCTCGAGGGGCTGTCCCTTCAATTGCGAGTTCTGCGACATCATCGTTCTCTATGGACGCAAACCACGCACAAAGAATCCTGAGCAGCTGATCGCTGAGCTCCAGAGCTTGTACAACCTGGGCTGGAGGCGATCCATCTTCCTTGTGGACGACAACTTCATCGGCAACAAGCGCAACGCCAAGCTGTTGCTGCCACAGATCAAAAGCTGGCAGGAAGAGCGGGGCTATCCCTTCAGCTTCGCGACTGAAGCGTCGGTGGACCTTGCCGATGACGAAGAGATGATGCGCATGATGCATGAAGCACGCTTTGAGAGTGTGTTCCTCGGCATCGAGACTCCGGATGAGGCCAGTCTCGCAACCTCCAGAAAGCTTCAGAACACACGCAACCCATTAGATGCGGCCGTTGACCGAATCACGGCGAATGGCATCCGCGTGATGGCAGGTTTCATCATCGGTTTCGATGGTGAAAAAGACGGGGCAGGCCGACGCATAGTCGACTTCGTGACCAGAACCGGAATTCCTGCAGCCATGATGGGCATGCTGCAAGCGCTTCCGAACACCGCGCTCTGGCATCGCCTCGAGAAAGAGGGGCGTCTGATCCAGGACAAGTCCGCCGCCAAGGGTGTGAATCAGACCAACCTGCTGAATTTCAAACCAACTCGCCCGATCCGGGACATCGCCAATGAATATGTCGATGCCTTCTGTGCTCTCTACGAACCCAACGCGTACATGGATCGCGTTTACTCCTACTACCTGAAGATGGGAGCCCCCCGCTGGAAAGGCACATCCAAGCTGCCAACCTGGACTGACATCAAGGCCCTATCCATCGTGGTCTGGAGGCAGGGGATTAAACGCGATACCCGCAGTCGCTTCTGGCGCTACATGCTCAGCATGGCTCGACGCAATCCAGCGATGCTTGAGCAATTCCTGGTGGTGCTGGCACACAACGAGCACTTCCTCGAATACCGCGCAATCGTGCAACGCGAAATCCGTGAACAGCTGGAATCGTTGCCGCCTGAGGAGCCCAGCACATCCCGCGAACTGCTAACGGCCTGAGCTGATTCAATCCTGACTGTATGGAAGTCCTGCTTTCAAGCAGGCTTCGGCTTTTTGAAGCTCCCTGCCTAGGTACAGGGCATGATCAAGGCGGCTGACAGGGAGTGCGCCATCAGCTTCGGTCAGAGCAATACCTAGCTCCTTGGCGGTTCTGCCCCGGAAGCATTGACTCGGCAACCGCGGACCACCGCCGCGGCAGGACAGAACTTCTCCAGTTTCCGGATCGAGGGCACGGCCTCGCTCGTCCACTTCATTGCTGTAGTGCTCTGCAACGAGCTCACCGGTCTCAGCATCCAGCTTGATCAAGAAATAACCAGATGGATCAAGCTCGATGAACCGCTGCGAAAGCTGGTCGTCAAGTGAGGAAGTGCCTTCTGCCATCATCACACCTTACAAATGATCGCCTCAGACCATCAATTCAGGCGGCTTGGTGCGAAAGGGAAGCTCGGCGTTGATGGCCTCGATCTCCTCCGCCATCAGACCATTCGCCCTGGTCAGCCAGGAACGGATCAGTCCATCCATACTCGGGTCATACCAGCGATGAAGGCTGGTCCGAGCTTGAGCCACAAAACCTCGTCTGCGCTTGTGACTGCCACCCGCCCCTGGATCAAAGCTGTGCAGTCCCTGCTGCAGGGCCCACTCGATCGGCGCGTAATAACAGACCTCAAAATGAAGACAATCGATGTCTTCCTCACTCCCCCAGTAACGCCCCCAGAGATGGCAATCGTCCTGGACGCAAAGGGACATCGCCACAGGTTCAAAGGGATCTCCTCGATGGGCACTAAACAGCACCACATGCTGGGCCAATGCGGGGTCAACCAGTCGCTCAAAGAATGAGCCTTGAAGATATTTGCTTCCCCAAGGGCCCCAACGGGCGCAATGCTGCTCATAAAAGGAATGCATGCGCACCAGCAGCTCAGGCGTGAGTGCTGAGCCGGTTAGGGGCGTTACGACCAGTCCTGCCTGGCTCACCGCCTTGCGTTCGCGCTTGATGTTGCGCCTCTGATTGGCATTGAAGCCAGCGAGATAGTCGGAAAAATCCTTTTGCCCTTCCGCAGACCAGAGGCTCTGGTGATTCACCCATCCCGCACAACCCGCAGCCTCCGCCAAGGGCTGCCAGAGAGGATCCACGTAGAGAAAGTTACAGCTGAGAATGTTATTGCGAGCGGCGAACTCATCAATCAGCCGAAGCATCATGACCGTGATGTCCTGAGCATTTTCATCCGGATGGATGTGAAAGCGATACCCCTGAACAGGGCTGACGGGACTCATCCCGATCAGCTTGGGGTAGTAGCGGAGTCCGAGATCACCTGCCAGGCGGGCGAACGATTGATCAAAGATGAATTCGCCGTAGCTGTGTCCCTTGAGATAGAGAGGAGCTACTGCAATCAGGCTTTCTTCACCCCTCCAAAGCGATAGGTGCAGTGGCTGCCAGCCCTGATCCGGAGCCACACTGCCTGAGTTCTCCAGAGCCTCCAACCAAGACCAGCGATAGAAAGGGTTCGCATGCTCTGCGAGCAACGCCTCCCATTGCGACTGCGGGATCTCATGGATGCTGCGATGCCAACGAGCCGTGAGCGATGCCATCCAGGGCTAATTGAAACGACTCGGCAACGACACTAACCAGCGAAACCGCAAGAGGAGAAAATGAAGACGCGTTTGGGCCGGGGTCATGCCTAGATGGTCTCAGCACAACCTGAGATGGATCACAGGTCTATTGCTCTCTCCTCTACTTCTGGAGATGAGCTCCGTTCATCAAACCGCCAAGGCGGGGTTGTTCCAGCCTTTGATTCAACTGTTGCAACCACGGATCGAACGCCGGCTTGTGAGCGAATGCCGTCAGCTGGCTGAACAGGCTCTGGATGGCGTTGCAGCCGAGATCGCTCCGAAAAGCTGGTTAAACAGCACCGTCGAGGAGCCTTGCCGGAAGCTGGCCCGCCCTGTGAGTGAGTGTCTGATCAGAGAAACAAGCCGCAGTGGCAGGGAGCTGGGAGTGCTGACGGAACTGCTGAGAGGCAGGGTCGGCGACGACGCAAATGTAGTGATTCAACGTTGCCTGGCATCCCTGACTGGCCTTCCACAATCCAGGCTGAATCAGATTCCCGTTCAGGAATTGATCGAGCGATTACGTCGGTAGTACACCAGGAGTTCATTGTCTCCCAGGGAACGGGCATCCACCAAACTCCACGCCTGCGAAGACGCGAGCGACGCTGGTAATGGAGTCTCCGCCTGCAGCAACCAATGGAAGGATCCACCCAAAATTCGGGGACTCAGGGTCAGTTGCAGCTCATCAACCGCATCTTGGGACAGCAAAGAGTGAGTCAAGACAGCGCCACCCAGCAAGACCAACCGGCACCAGCCCTTGGTGGCCAGATCAATCAGCGTTTCGCTCCAACGGGACGACAGCCGACACGATGAGAGAAAGCCAGGAGCAGACCCATCGCATGCAGACAGCAGATGGCGTTCGAATGGCTGTTGAAAAAAGGGCCACTCCAGAGGAAATCCAGCCTGACGACTCACCACCAACGCTGCCGGCTGAGGCGAGCGCCCCTGAGCTCGACGTTCGTTCAGCAGATCCCAATCACGGATCACACAACTGGAGTGATGGGCCCTGAGTGTGCCCGCCCCGATCAGGGCAGCATCACTCCAAGCGAGCGACTCTTCAAGGACACGACGATCGCCCAATCCACCCAGCTGAGCTGCTCCTCCAGTCGGCGGTGCAAGACGACCATCGAGACTGACAGCGAGCACCAAACGAACCGTGGGTTGCTCAACCAATGAGGGGGATTCAGACAGGAACCGCCGCCTCAAGAGTCGAAGGAGTCATTTCCAGTTGGGGGAGTTCGGCATAAACCTCAGCCGCGTTGTTGGGGCTTTCCTGCAGGCGCACCTTGTGGAGACTGGCACCAATCGCCTTGATGGGAGACGACAGACGGTCTGCGATATGCAGCGCAATATTCTCTGCGGTGGGAACGCATTCAGCGAAGAAGGGCACATCCTTGTTGAGGAATGTGTGATCAAACGGCTCAACCACAAGGTCGTCTACAAGGCGTTGCAGCGCGGACAGATCGCAGATCATGCCTGAGCGGGGATCGATGGGGCCTCGCACCGTGACATCCACCAGATAATTGTGACCGTGACCGTGGGGACGTGCGCACTTCCCATAAATGCGCTCGTTTTCCTCCTGACTGAGCTCAGGTCTTGCCAGGCGATGGGCAGCAGCGAAATGAGTGCGAATCGTGAGGAAGGCGTCCATGGGATGTCCGAGATAGTCGGCCCAGAGGCCTGGTTGTTCGTAGAGGCGCAATGCCGTGATGGGCAGATGAGGACTCAGACGAGCCCAGATCTGCCGGACGATGGCCTCGGTGGTGGGCAGGCAACCCTCCGGCTTCGACACATCGAACTCGGGCCAGGCGTCGTTGAGGAAGCGAAAGTCGAGCTGACCGGTCACCTCGCTGCGGATGGCGTGCTTCACCTCTGAGAGATTGAGCACCATGCCATGTGAATCAAGGCCACCGGCCATCGAAACGATCAGCTCATAGTTGTGACCGTGCCCAGGAGCCAATGCACAGGGCCCGAAGCGGGCGGCATTGTCATCAGCGGACAATTCAGGCAACCAATAGCGGTGACTTGCACTGAAACAAGCCCGTCGGGTGATGACGCAGCCACGTCCGCGACCGTGACGTTCAATTGACTTCTTTTCAGTCATGTGACGGTCCGGCCAAGAGGCATCCTAATGAGCTAGCTGTAATTCCGAGTCATGGCGGAGACCACTCCAACCCTGAGGCAGCGTCTGGGAGGACGCAGTCTCTTTCTGGTGGGCATGATGGGCTGCGGCAAAACCAGCACCGGCAGGCCTCTGGCGGAAAGGTTGGGGTATGGATTCGTCGATGCGGATGCGGTGATCGAGCAAGTAGCCGGCTGCACAATTTCCGAAATCTTTGAACGTGATGGTGAAGAGGAATTCCGCACCCTTGAAACGCAGGTGATGAGGTCCATCAGCGAACGTCATTCGCTTGTTGTTGCCACCGGCGGTGGGGTTGTCACCCGCACCGAAAACTGGGGAATGATGCACCAGGGCATTGTGATCTGGCTCGATGTCGAACGCCGTCAGCTCCTGCAACGCCTGCAGAACGACGCAACTCAGCGGCCGCTGCTAATGACGGAAGATCCTGCCGAAACCCTTGACGAGATTCTCACGCAGCGACGCCCTCTGTACGACGAGGCCGATCTCACAGTGGTGATCGAATCCGAACCAGCCGACGTCGTTGCAGACGGGATCATTCAGCTGCTGCCGGAGCTGATCAAGGATCCACCAAAACAACGACCGGAATGAGGGTCAGGAGCCGGGTGGATCAAGACGCACCGCGTACCACTGCAGAGCGATGCCAGGCGAAATCTCCAGTTCACAGGCTGTATCCAGAAGGCGAATTGCCGCCTGCTCCGGGCTCTCGCAACCGCTGAGATCTAAGGGCCAGGGGTCAAGAGCCTGCAGTCGGCCTGCAAGCCATGTCAGGGTGTCGGCCGCAGTCAGCAACTGTTCGGGTTCGCCTGGCACCAGCACCACGTAGTGATCAAGGGATCGAATCAGAGGGTCGGACATGGCAAAACCGTTGTTGACACTGCTGATCACCATGCTGCTGCAGCTTGTGGCAGTCCAGTCCGCCGCCGCGGCCAGTGATCGCGGCTTCCACTTCCTTGAGCAGCGCTTCGAAAGCTGGCCGCAATGGTCCCTGCCGGCACCTCTGCCCCGACCACGCAACAAACAAGACCTGATCTATCCAGACTGGTTTGCAGGGACATGGCAAGTGACCAGTGAGGCACTGGATGATTCAGGCCAGCCCATTCCCAACGATCGGCCCCTCGTGCATGAGGTTCATTTCCTGCGCAACCGTCGCAGCGAACTCATCGGTGACCGCCCCTTCAACGCTGCTGCAGTCGGGAAGGCGCTGCTAGGTGAGCAATTGCTGTCGGTCGAACAGGACCCCAACCAAGTGAACCGTCAGCTTGCGAGGTTTCGAGACGATGTACTGCTTGAGACCACTGTGATTGGCCGTCGGGAGACGAGTCCGAAAGCCGCCTCCGATTTCTTCAGTGATGAGCTGGTTCTGCAGATCCTGCATGGACCTGGCGCGCCGCGCTTGAGCAGGATTGAGACCCTCACGCACTACGTGCGGTGTGGACAGGACATCTGCGCCGATCAGCGCCAGGTGAGCCACGCAGGACCGGGCCTGAAGACTGACCAGACACTGGCGGGACGCAACAGCAGTTTCAAGCTGACGCTCAGACCACTGGAGCTGGATGAAGGTTGATCAGTCGGGTCTCGAGTTGATCACGCCAGCGAAACAGATCCTGGAGACGAGGATGATCACTGATCCCTGGGACTCCTCTCCCGGCAAGTAATTCTCCTGCGGAAGCAGGAAAACGCAGCAGCGACAATTGGGCAGCAACTGCAAGATCCGCAAGGCTGATGGTGTCACCAACCAGGCAACCGTTGAGATCCAGACCGTCGGCCACGGCACACAGGCTGCTGAGCATCGAGGCTCGCTGCTCCTGACCGAGCAATTCACCGAGGCTGCTAAGCCAACCTCCTGGGAGAGTCGACATCACCTGGCGTACCGGTGAAGGGACATCATCCGGAAGCAGCACATCCCGCAGCTCAGCATTATCCGCAGCCGCCTGAACAAGCGCAGCCCTGACCGCAGAGGCCAGGGTGGTGTCGGCCCAGTCTTCAATGAGCTGCATCTGGGCACGCTGGCGGGGATCAGCTGGGATCAGAGCAGGCTCGGGACCTAACAGCTCGAGGTGACGGCAGATGGCACTTGAATCAGCCACCACGTCATCCCCATCCACAAGAACGGGGACTTGCCGCTGACCGGAAAGCCGGAAGAGTGAAATCTGACCGATGCCAGGGGTGACTTCAACCTCGCGATAACTGAGTCCCTTGGCTTGCAACGCCATCCGCACCTTGAGGCAGAAGGCCGAGTGACGAAACTGATGAAGCTCCAGCACAATCAAATTGACTCAAATTCCAATGTAGGCACCTACTGATTTTTCCGCCAAAAACGTCTTTAGACAAAAGGAAAGAAAATCACAAATTGCCTGACTCCAAAGCTGGCGATTGCTAAAAAAAATTAACCTGAATTTTCCAATGAAGGAAACAACAAATCAATACAACCTCTACAAACATCTTCTCCTGGACTGGGACATTCCCGCTCCATCCGCAGACCTCATTCTTTGGCATGAGAGCTACAAGGCAACAACCAACTCCACAAGCAAACTCTTTAACGACCAAGAGTGGGAAAAATACACGGATTCAATTATCAATTTTGCCAACCATAATAACTTTAAAACGGTTGGCATTTCTATCATCTTCGCTGACGACAGCTCAACACTTCCCATCAATGGAGTGGACTGGATCCACAAATTCATCGAGAAAGCTGAGCCAAAATTAAAGGTTGGGATTGACGTTGGCTACCAAAGCGGCAAAGACCCTGTTAATGACACCAAAAAGTTTCAAGCAATGGCAGAAACTTTGGCAAAGTTTAAGCCCAACGAACCCTTAATGCTTGCAGTAGATGGTGAGAATAAAGTCGTTGCTGCCAACGCCCTTGAGTACACAAACAATTTCAAAGCGGCTCTCAACGATGCAGGTGTCAAGTACGACGAATTTGCCATTCTCTCAACGATGAAACCAAAATCAAACTGGGGGAGCAGCTTGCTTAATGGTTTTGAATTCTATTCTCAGAAAAAGAAGGGCCCTCAGAAAAACAGCCTGAATGAACTCTTCAACAAGTACAAGAATAAGCCCGTAGAGGCATTTCAAGCATTCTACAACCTTGTCGAGTCAGGCAAAACAATCGCCAAGGCCTCGGACCTTCCAGGGCCTGGAACAGCACCCGTATTTGCAATCTCTCGTTCTGACGACAATTGCCTGGGCGGGCAGCTGGCTCCTGAGTCAAAGGCCAACAAATGCGGCATTACTGATATTTTTGGCCAATGGGGCTGGGATGAGTTCGAAGATTTTCTTGGACTTTATAACGCCCAATATCCAACTACAGACAAGATCTTCGTCTTCCAGGGAGAACAATTACCCTGCGACTGGCTTGCAGAAGTGCCAAGCTGCGCCTGCTAAACAGCTGCATAAACTCACTCTAGTCGACTCCATTCTGAAAAAACTGAGCAATGAGTTAATAACACCTTGGATCATTTCAGCCTCTTGAATCTCCCATAATCCAGAAACTCAAGGACTTGAGCTACTACTCGTCCTAAAATCTATAGCCGATTATTTATTTACCTTGCATCGGCACTTGTTCAAAATCCGCTCGGCATTGTTCGACCACTTGAAAGCGAAACATTCCTTGGGGTGGATTGCGAGCTTCGAGGCGATTCGGCTCCAATGCGTTGCTGGGTCGAGACACCAGCGGATTGAGCCGGCTTGGATGCTTCCAGGGGGACAGCCAACGGCTTGAACGCAATCGACCAGCGGTCTCCGTCACCCCGGAAGGGGGCAACGGAGTGGGGTTGCCAGGCAAGGAAGACGGAGAACACCCTGGTAGAGGCAGCACTTAGTGAGTCATGCCGGGCCGAAACGACTGCAAATGCCAATCCTCAGGACCTTGAAAGCAGAGCTGCCCTGAACTGAAAAAGCCGTCATTCGGATGCTTTTGGCCTAGATAGACTGATAGATCTCAATAGCATTTTCTAATTGAGAACTTGCTGCCTGCTGTTGAGTGCGCTCTCCCCTGCAGCATGTGTCAGTCATTCCGGGGCCGCCGGAATTCCCAAGACACCCTGCAATAACTGGCCATGAAAGAATTTTTCATCAACGTGACGCGCTATCCGCGCTACTTGATCGCTTTCAGCCTGGGTGTGATCAATTCGGTAGCAGAACCGCTAGCTCGTCGCCGCAGCAATCCTGTGACTGCCGTCGCCCTGATCGGGGCTCTGATCAGTGGCTTCCTCAGCCTGAGCTTTGTCCTGCGTGCCATGGTGTCTTCAGCACCGCAGAGCTGACATGGCCCCGGGACGTCGGGTTGAACGCGTTGCAGCCCTCATCAGGCGAGAGATCAGTGAACTGCTGATCAATGGGATTCGCGATGAACGCGTGCATCAGGGCATGGTGAGCATCACGAATGTTGAGGTCAGCGGCGACCTTCAGCACTGCAAGATTTTTGTAAGCGTCCTGGCGGACGACAAAGCTCGCACAGAAGTCATGGACGGGCTGCAGGCCGCTAGTGGCTACCTGAGGGGGGAACTGGGTCGACGACTGCAGATGAGACGAGCCCCTGAAGTGGTGTTTCAGCTTGACCGCGGGCTCGAGAAGGGAACCACGGTGTTGCACCTTCTCGGAGAACTTGAGCGAGAGCGAGAGGTGAAGGGCAGCATCCCCTCTGGCAGCGACGACACCGAGACTCCAGACTTCAATGACTGAAGCTGAACGTCGCCGGGCCGTTGCCCGGCTTCTCGTCATCCGTGCCAGCGGGCATGCCGAAGACCGGCAGCGGCAGTACCCATGTTGGGAGCACTGCAATCGTGAGCTGCAGAGGCTGCTGAAGTCGGGAGTTGGCGGGGTAATCCTGCTGGGTGGCAGCGCTACGGAGCTGCAGCAGCGATGTCGAACGCTCCGACGCTGGAGCGACAGCGAAGACCTGCTGCTCTGCGCCGACGTGGAAGAAGGAATTGGCCAGAGATTCAGTGGAGCCACCTGGTTGTCTCCACCGATGGCACTGGGCAGGCTCCATCAAACCAACCCAGAACACGCCCTAGCGCTGGCCGAGCGTTACGGCCGCACAACCGGCGATCAGGCGCAACGATGCGGGCTCAACTGGGTCCTCGCTCCGGTCTGCGATGTGAATAGCAATCCTGAGAACCCTGTAATCAATGTGAGGGCATGGGGCGATCAACCTGAATCCGTTGCTGATCTCGTGGCAGCGTTTCAACGTGGCCTGGATTCCGCTGGCGTTCTCGGCTGCGCCAAGCATTTTCCCGGTCACGGCGATACAGACCAGGATTCGCACCTGGAGCTTCCTCTGATTAACCACGGACGCAGCCGACTCAACCGGGTGGAACTGGTGCCGTTCCGTCGATTGATCGACTCGCAGATCGCCAGTGTGATGACAGCACATCTGCTGATTCCGGCGCTGGACGACGCACAACCGGCGACCTTGTCAGGAGCGGTGCTCACAGATCTGCTGCGAACAGAGCTTGGTTTCAGTGGCCTCGTCGTCACTGACGCGCTGGTGATGGAGGCGATCAGCAGCAGGGCAGGCCCTGGAGAAGCCGCGGTTCAGGCCTTCGCGGCTGGAGCGGATCTGATCCTGATGCCCGCTGATGCCGATGCGGCGATTGATGCCATCTGCGCAGCACTGGACAACGGCAGGATCCCTGAATCACGTCTTAGCGAGTCACTAGAAAGGCGCACAGAAGTCCTGCAGCGCTGCAACAAGCCCTCCTTCAATGAAACCGAGGTCGACCTTGAAACAGCAACGGATCGTGGACTGTGCATCGAGCTCATCGACAGCTCACTCGAGGTGCAGGGCCCACTACTTCCAAAACCTCGTGAGCAAAACGGTGTGACCTTGATCCGGGTGGATGGGGTGCTCCCTTGCGCCTTTCTCCATGCTGATGCCGCGGCGATCACCACACCAGAACGCCATGGATACAAGGCTTTGATTTACCACGACAGGGGAATTGGGCCCTGGAGCACCGACCAAGACCCCACTGGGCCGCTTGACTTGGAGCGTCTAGGGGAGGGCCCCGTCTTTCTGCAGCTGTTTCTGCGGGGCAATCCATTCCGCGCCGGCCAACAGCGCCATGAGCCCTGGGCTGAAGCCATCCAGCAGTTGCTGCGTGTTGAGCGCTTGTTGGGGTTAGCTGTCTACGGCTGTCCTTACCGGTGGGACTCGCTGCGCAAGCTGGTTCCGGACAACATTCCTGCGGGGTACAGCCCGGGACAGATGCCTGAAGCACAGCAGCAGCTGTTGTCACGAATGATGGGGGTCGGCAGCGAAGCGCACAAACGCCAAGACTTCACTGACTAAACAAACAAAGCCTGTCGAAACCGCAGCGCTGGAACCGCCTTAGCCTCTGCGGCAGTGCTCATCACCAACATGCTCAGCCTCTCGATGATCGTGCGCAATGAGGAAGCGCGGATCGAGGCCTGCCTCCGCTCTGTCAAGGGCTTCGCGGATGAGATGGTTCTTCTCGATACCGGCTCAGTGGACAACACCATCGCCGTGGCAGAGGCCTATGGAGCGCGTATTGAACGGATGGACTGGCCAGGAGACTTTGCGCCAGCACGCAATGCAGCCCTTGAGCTCGTAAAGGGTGACTGGGTGCTGGTGCTCGATGCCGATGAAGAGCTCCGCACAGAAGCAATCCCGCAGCTCAAAGCTTTGATGGCACAGCCGGATGTGCTGGTGATCAACCTGCTGCGACACGAACTAGGAGCAGCAATGGCTCCCTATTCCAATGTGAGCCGCCTGTTTCGCCGACATCCTCGAATCCGATGGAGCAAGCCGTACCACTCGATGATCGACGAGAGCGTGGACGCCTTACTCAAGGAGGAGCCTGGCTGGCGCATTGCTAACTGCACCGAACCAGCACTGCTGCATGAGGGGTATCGGCCGGATCTGTTGGCTGGATCCGACAAAGCGCAAAGGCTGCGGCAATCGATGGAGAGCTGGCTGAGAGACCAGCCCGATGATCCCTATGCCTGCGCCAAACTCGGTGCTCTGGAGGTCAGCGACGGCAACCGGGACCGGGGGCTCAGTCTTCTTCGCCACGGTCTGGAGCAGTTGCCCGAGGGCGATGAAAGCAGCGCTGAACGTTATGAACTGCTGCTCAATCTCGGAATCGCGCTGGCGACCGAAGACAGCGATGCAGCCGTGAAGTGCTACCGCGAGGCGCTGCAGCAACCCCTGGAAACTCGCCTGAGCCTTGGCGCGCGCCTGAACCTGGCGGCCTTGCTGATGCAGCGCAATGAACTGGAAGAAGCCATTCAGCTCACCACCACCGCCTGCCAACGAGCACCCGAGGTGGCACTCGCCTGGTACAACCTGGGACTGATGGAACGTCGTCGTGGCGACCTGCTGGCAGCGATCAAGGCTTACGAGCGATCCCTGAGCGTGAATCCCTCCCACGCTGAAAGCCATCAGAACCTGGCCGTGGCCAGGCTGATGGGCGGGGACATCGATGGTGCGCGCGCAGGCTTCCGCCAGGCCATCGCGCTGCTCCGCGAGCAGGAGCGTCAGGGAGAAGCCACCGCCCTGCATGCACAGGTGCATGGCTTGGTGAAGCTGGACGATGAGGCCAGCGCATGAGCTCCGACCAGGCCCAGCCATTACAGGGATACACGGTGGTGATCACACGCGCCCGTGAACAGCAGAGCGAAGGCCGCAGGCTGCTGCAGTCTCTTGGTGCTAGGGTGCTCGATTTGCCTGCTCTGGAAATCGGCCCCCCTGACAACTGGGCTCCCCTTGACGATGCTCTCGCCGATCTCGAGAACTTTCACTGGTTGATCGTCTCCAGTGCCAATGGCGTGGAAGCAGTGGAGTCGCGGCTGCAGCTCAGGGGACAGGGACTAATGCAACGCCCCGAGAGCCTCAAGATTGCAGCCGTGGGGCGGAAGACCGCTCAACGACTGGAAGAACTCGGGGCACCTGCTGATTTCGTGCCCCCCACATTCGTGGCCGACAGCCTGATCGACCATTTCCCGACCTCTGGCTGGGGGTTGAGAATCCTGCTGCCGCGGGTGCAGAGCGGCGGACGCACACTTCTTGCAGAAGCCTTTGGAGAAGCGGGCTCACGGGTGGTGGAAGTAGCGGCCTACGAATCGCGCTGCCCCACATCCATTCCGGCAGACACCCTTGAAGCGCTGGAGAATGGGGAGGTCGATGTGATCAGCTTCAGCAGCGGTAAAACCGTGACCCACACCGTGCAGCTGCTCGAGAAAACGCTTGGAAACACAAGCACTGACCAGCTGTTCAATAAACCTGCAGTGGTTTCAATCGGTCCACAAACCAGTCAACGCTGCAGAGAATTGCTGGGAAGAGTGGACCAGGAGGCGGCTCCTCACGACCTTGAGGGACTGGTACAGGCCTGCGTTCAGGCAATGCAGAGGCGCTGAGACTTCCCCGAGATTGAAAAGCTCAGACAACCTCGGCCCAGATCAATACTTTGTACGGCCCAGCCCATCGGCAACAGAGCCGCAGTATCGCCTGGGCAGCGGCCACGCGGACCAATACAAACTGTTCCAGATACTTCAGAGACACTGACGAGTGCTCGAAGTTCAGAGCCGACAGCCACCACACCCAGGACCTTGAAATCTGGTCCAGCTCCCATATCCGGAGTAATGACCGTCGACCTGACAATGGTTGGCGCGAAAGGGTCAGTTCGTCCTTCCGGCACCGATGACAGGACCTGCTCACGGGTCGGCAAGCGAGTTAGACCGGTCGCTGGTGAGGCGGGACTTGGTAGAGACATCCCTGTCACAGGCTCCTCAGGCAACTTCTCATCCTCTGATGGCACGGTGTTGTCTTGCTGTCCACAACCGCTAAGGCATCCCAACGCGACAAGCAGAAGCAAAGCCAAACCAGAGGTTGAGGCTGAAATGCGAGAAGCAATCACCTCAGCTGTGCGCTGTGTATCCGCTTTCCACCAGATCTCGAAATCGGTCAAGGTTCGCCTGAAGTTCCTTGGTCACAATTCCACCGAGAATGCTGGGTTCCATCAAGGGGGCTAGAACACCCGGCAGTTCATAGGTGACGCTGAGTTTCACCGCCGTGAGCTGAGGTTGTTCTGCGTAGAAGCGCACCCCTCCTTTGGTGGGCAAACCTCCCACCGATTCCCAGTGGAGTTGCTGGGCTTCAACCCTCTGGGTGATTCGGGCCTTCCAATGAAAGCGGAAACCCTGAGCTGCCAGTGTCCAGTCGGTGAGATCAGGATCGTCGAGCGTTTTAACAGATTCGATCCAACGCATCCACTTGGGCATCGCCTCCAGATCGCTCCAGACATGCCAGACCCGATCAACGGGAGCCTGGACTTCAGTGGTTACGGAATGTTCGAGCCAACGTCCCATCGGTTCAGGCCACTGCGGAGTTAACGGAAAGTCGAGCCGGTTGCCCCAGGATGGCGGCAGCGGCCAGGTGTCCGCTCATGGTGGCTCCTTCCATCGAGTCGATGTAATCCTGGCGGGTGTAGCTCCCGGCCAGGAAAAAATTGCTGACCGGTGTGCTCTGGGCAGGTCGGTAAGGCTCCATACCCGGCGCTTCTCTGTAAAGGGACTGCGCCAGCTTCACAACATTGCTCCAGGTGAGTGTGAGATTTCCAGCGGATGGGAACAGCTCTCGAACCTGACGATCGGTGTGCTCAACGATCTCTTTGACAGATTTCCGCATCCAGGGATCTCCAGGCGTCAGAACACACTGCAGCAGCGACCCTTCACCGTCTTTGCGGTAATCCTCCGGACTCGCCAAAGCAAGATCCGCAAAACAACTGAAGTCAGCATCGGCCGTGTAAAGCAGGTTGTTCAGACCGACGGGCTGACTCAAGTCGCGACGACTTACAGCATTGCTTTCACCGAGTTCTGTGACCCAGCCGTCGTAACGCAACTGAACAGTGGCCACCGGAACCGCCTCGAGATTGTGAATGGCCTCAAATTGCGGGAAACGACGCCATTCATCTGGAAGTAGGCGCTGGATGCCAGGCACATCACAAGCAGCCAAATAGGCATCGGCAACAACATGCTGTTCGCCATCAGGGGTGCCCAGCTTCAGGCCCGTCACTTCGGGGTGACTCCCATCACTGAACTCGACCTGTTTCACAGGGTGGCGGAGGTGCAGCTTGCCTCCTCGCTGCTGGATGTAATCAAGAATTGGACCGGTCAGCCAACGATGGGGTGATCCTTTGAGCAGATTGAGCTTGGAGGCCTCGGTTTTGGCCGCGAACATCATGAAGATGGTCAGCATGCAACGGGCCGAAATCGTTTTGCAATCAATGAAGCCGAGCGCGTAAGCGACTGGGTTCCACATCCTGCGGATGCTCTCCGGGCTGCCGCCATGGCCCACGAACCAGTCCTGAAAACTGACTGAGTCCAGCGCTCGGATGGTGCGCATCGCGCCTTCGTAATCGACCAGGCCTCGAACGATCGGGCTGGTGCCGAGGGCTAGAGCATTGCGCAGCTTGTCAAGCCAACCCAGCTGGGGGGTGGTGAAAAAGGCTTTAAGACCATTGAACGGGGCACCGATCGGGAATCGGAAATCCAGTTCCCGCAGGTCACCACCCTGATTCACAAACAAATGGGTGTGATCCTTGGGCAGCAGATTGTCGAAAGCGCCCACCTTGCGCATCAACGCGAAAAGGTTCGCGTAATTGAAGAAGAAGACATGCAGCCCCATTTCGATGTGGTTGCCATCCGAGTCCACCCAGCTGCCTACCTTTCCACCCATAAAGGGACGAGCCTCGTAGAGATTCACCTCATGGCCTGCATCCACCAGATCCACAGCAGCGGAGAGGCCAGCAAGCCCAGAACCCACAATCGCGACCCGCACCGTCATGAGCACAACTGCGAGGACTCTATGAATTGATCAGGCTGAACTGCTTTAGGCAGAACAACAGAAGGATCCATAAAGTGAATGCAGGATCCAGTGCAAGTGCCTCCGATGTCCAGCATCGAAACCACAGCTGAGACCGCGACAGACAGTCAGTCTCATACCGCAAGAGACGGGAAAGGAATCTTGATCACAGGGCCTGCCATGCAGCAGCTGGCCAGACTTTGTAGCGATCAAGGAAGCCAACAGGTTCTGAGGGTGGGCGTGCGCTCGGGAGGCTGCAGCGGCATGAGTTACACGATGGATTTCGTGCCTGGAGCAGACATTCAGGACGATGATGAGAGATATCAATACGAGGCACCTGATGGCGCCTGCTTTGAAGTGATCTGTGATCCCAAAAGCCTGCTCTACATTTACGGAATGCAACTGGACTTCAGCACTGCGCTGATCGGTGGCGGCTTCAATTTCACCAACCCCAACGCCACTCAGACCTGCGGCTGCGGAAGCTCCTTCGCTGTTTGATCCTTCGGGGAGCTACGAGCTGCTGTGGGAATCTGAAGGCATTGCCCGACCGATCAGCACTCCATGGAGTCCAGCCAGGAAAGTCTCTTCCAACAGGCGATGAACCGTTACCAGCAAGGAGCTCCCGTGCAGGAGTTACTCGCTGATTTTGAGACCATCACCGCAGCGGCCCCTCGCCAGTCAGCAGGCTGGACATGCCTGGCATGGCTGCAGTTGCTGGGTGACCAGTCCGATGAGGCTCTGCGTTCTGCGCGAATGGCGGTCAAGCTGAACAACCAGGATCCTCAGGCCCGCATCAATCTGTGTTTAGCGATGCTGGAAACCAAAGCCAAAGGAGTCAGAGATCAGATTGAAGTAATTCAGCAGGTGCTGGCACTTGCACCTGAAGTGGGTGCTGAGCTGAAGGAATCCATTGAAGACGGCCTCAAACGCCGACCGGAATGGCCGGCACTGCTCAAGGTGAAGGCCTGGCTGGAGCTCTGAAGTGGGCCGACTGCTGCTACTCAGCAACGGCCATGGGGAGGATCTTTCCGGTGCGCTGCTTGGACAAGCACTCCAGTGCGAAGGCCATGAGGTGGACGCTCTTCCCCTTGTGGGCAAGGGACAGCCTTATCGAGACGCAGGCATCTCACTGATCGGTGGTACCCAGGAATTCAGCACAGGAGGCCTTGGTTACACCAGCTTGCGAGGTCGGCTGACCGAGCTGTTGCAAGGACAGGTGGTCTATCTGCTACGCCGCCTGCTGAGGTTGCTGCGCATCGCTAGGCGTTACGACCAAGTGGTCGTGATTGGAGATGTGATTCCAGTGATGGCCGCCTGGCTCAGCAGACGGCCTGTCGCGACCTATCTCGTGGCGTACTCGAGTCACTATGAGGGGAGGTTACGGCTGCCCTGGCCATGTGCTGAATGCCTCCGCAGCCCTCGTTTTCAGGCCGTATTCAGCCGCGATCAGCTCAGTGCGGACGATCTGAGCTCACAGCTGCGCAAGCCAGTCACGTTTCTGGGGAATCCATTCATGGATCCGATCCTTAAAGACGACAGACGCTTGCCAAAGGCACGCCGACGATTGGGACTACTGCCTGGGAGCCGCCGGCCTGAACTGGAGCAGAACCTGGTTCTTCTGCTTGGAGTGGTTGAGCAACTGCCGGCTGCGTTACTGAGCAGTGGTGAACTGCAGCTTGAGCTGGCACTGGTGTCCTCACTTTCCGACGCTGCATTGTCAGAACTGGTTGCGCCGATCGGCTGGAGCCTCAAGACCCCCAACCACGGGCAAACAATCCTGCTGCATCAAGACACTCATCGAGTGCAGATCCGCCGGGGAGGCTTCGGAGCAGTGCTTCACAGTTCCGATCTGCTGCTATGCATGGCAGGAACAGCAGCGGAACAGGCCGTGGGTCTGGCCCGACCGGTCCTGCAGTTGGTGGGTCGAGGTCCTCAGTTCACCGCTGGATTTGCGGAAGCCCAGCGCCGTCTGCTGGGTCCAACCGTGTTCTGTATAGGTGGCGAAGCGGGCGCACCAGAAACCCTTAAGCGCACAGCTGCGTTAACCCTCGAGCTTCTGGAGCGCAGCCATCGAGACCAGCAGCTGCGGCGCCTCTGCCAAGACGAAGCATTAAACCGCCTCGGCAAGGCCGGCGGCGGCATCAGGATGGCGGCATCGATCTCACAGCTGCTGCAGTCGTCCGAATGAGTGAGCCGAGCCCCGAACCCACCTGGAAACGCTGGCTGGATCGCATCCTTGTTCTGAATGTCTTCCTGGTTATCGCTGGGGCTGGTTGGTTCGCTGTTGCGGTGATTGGAAGCAGTCAGGGCCTGGAGGCGCCCATGCGGCTGTTCATGCGTCTTTGGGAACCCCTTTTCACCCCAGCCATTGGCCTGCTGATGGGCGCAGCCGTGCTCAGCGGTTGCTGGAGCTGGTGGCAACGTCGAGTGCAACGGGCAGGGTCGGACAGAGAAAGTTGAAGCCAAGAGCATCGAGTCGACTCGAACTCACGCACTGCCCCTCAAGAACAACCTTGGAGCCATCACCCAGCAGCAGCTGAAGCATGGGACCTGGCACCGCCAGAAGACTTGGTCTGCCGAGACAACGGCCCAGACTTCGAGCAAAGACAGCCATGGTCACAGGGTCGGGAGCCACGGCGTTAATCACCCCAGACCAGGAGTCTGTTTCCAATGAGCTCTGAATGATCCGGCATAAATCGCCACGTTCAATCCAGCTCATCCATTGCTGACCGGAACCGATCGGGCCACCGAAGCCTGCACGGAACACAGGCAGCATTTTGGCGAGAGCCCCTCCTTCTGATGACAACACGATGCCGATTCGCAGCACGACGAGCCGAGTTGCTACGGGCTTTTCAGCGGCAGCCTGCTCCCATTTCTGACAAAGACGTGCAAGAAAATCCTGACCAACGGGACTGCTCTCCTCAAAGCGCTCATCAAGACTGGTGCCGAAATAGCCAACAGCCGAGGCATTCACCAGCACGGATGGAGGCTTGGCAAGCGTGGCAAGGGCACTCACAAGATGACGGGTTGTGTCCAGACGACTGGATTCCAATATTTCAAGGTGCTGAACAGTCCAGCGCTGTTCTGCGATCGGTTCACCGGCGAGATTCACAACGCCGTCACTGGCGGCCAGCGCATCATGCAGAAGCGTGGAGGGCGCCCAGTTGGACGACTCAGCTGGATCCACCTGAATCCACTGAAGACGGCCTGCAATGTCAGCCGCAAAGGCAGCCGGAGAGGCACTGCGACTGACGATGGTGAGTTGATGCCCCGCGGCCTGCAGAACGGGAATCAGACCCCGGCCAACCAAGCCTGTGCATCCGATCAGCAGAAGGCGCATGGCATTGGCCGCATCAAGTTTTCAAGGTTAGGAAGCGATGGAGGGATCAGTGTCTTCAACTGGCAAGGTGAGATTCATCTTGCGCGCCATGGGCACCAGGGCAAATCCCTGGATGAAGAGGCCAAAAAGCACCACGGCCAGAGCAAGAGGAGGCATCGAAGCACCCCAGCTCACACCCTGCGTCGACCAGGCCTTGATGGCCATTGCGATTGGTACGGCGCCACGCAGACCCGCCCAGCACACGAAGATCCTTTCGCCATGGCTGAAGGGGGTGCGCCAGAGAAGGATCTGCACCATCAGCAAACGCACGAGCTGCATCACCAGAAACAGCACGAAAGCCAGACCGGCGGCGTGCACCACATCCTGAGGATTCACCACCAGCCCCATGCAAAGAAACAGCAGGAGCTCCGCCATTTTTGCGTAGCTGGAATGGGCTTCCTCTAGGCCGTTCTGGTCAAGGTCGGCACTGTTCCCAAGTACCAGCCCCGCCACATAGGCCGCGAGCAATGGACTGCCGCCCAGCAATGAAGTGCCACCGCTCAGCACCATCAGCAAGGCGAGGCTGACCACAGGCAACATCGAGGACTGGTTCAGCCCCATGCGTGTTCCCAGCAACTGCACCGTGAGACTGCCGCCGAGGAAACCGATCAGAATTCCAAGCAGGAACTGACGCGTCAGATCCGTGACCAGCAAGCCAGCGCCCACCCCCTCACCACCGGCCAGTGCCAGCGCCAGTCCGGCAAGAACGACGGCAATGGGATCGTTGAACCCCGACTCACACTCGATCAGATCCGTGAGCGGCTTCGGCAGACGGCCTTGAAGCGGACGCAACAGAGCCAGAACAGCCGAAGCATCGGTGCTCGCGACCATGGCCCCAACAAAAAGACAGCGGGGGAGAAGGACGGCAATCGACTCAGTCCCTTGCGCCAGACCAAAGCCGAAGACCACCAGAGTGATCAGCGCTGCCGTGATCAGCACCCCGATGGTGGCCAGACGAGCCGCCGGACGAATCACACCACGCACCTGCTGCCAGTTGGTGGTGAGACCTCCGAAAAACAGCACCAGCACCAGAGCTGCTTCGGTGATCTGCTTGGCCTGATCAAGACTCAGCAATGTGATTTCACGGCTGCCGGAAATATCCACGTGATTTTCAATCAGCAGACCGAGCAGCAGCACCATGAGAATTCCAGGAACCCTCACCCTGGCCGCCAGGTCATCCAGCAGGACTGCAACCAGCAGCAACCCACCGAATGCAACCAGATAAAGCGAGAGGCCGTTGTCCAAACCAACTGCAGACATGGTCTTGAAGGGTTCTAGCCTGACCGGCGAATAACGACCCGTGATGGCAGAGACAGAGTCAAACCCTGCACCAGCTGCCAAGCCCCCCGCGCCCCTGAAGAAAGGTGCGCTGGTGCGGGTCAACCGAGCGGCCTATGCCGGCAGCGTGGAGGCCGGAGCCAGCGATCCTTATCCGCCTGCTTACATCTTCGATGGTCCGGGAGAACTGTTAGTGGTGAAGGGCGACTACGGACAGGTGCGCTGGCGGCGTCCGGTTCCGGATGTGTGGTTGCGCATCGATCAGCTCGAGCCGTTCGCCTGAGGATTGAGCGACTCCTCAACTGTTGTGACCGCGGAGGGCACCGACTGAACAGCCTCAGGAAGTCTCCAAATGGCACCACCAAGAACGGCTGAAAGCGATTCAAGGCTCACAAGAATGGGATTCCGCCCATGTCGCCCGACTGCAACTGAAGCCACCGAGGCAGCAGACCAGGGATTCCAGCCTGCAAGCAACACCACACTGCGATAAGCGCTGGGCCAGGGACTTTCAGGATGGGACTGCTCCAGCAGCTCAAAATGGTGAGAGGCCTCAGCAGGCCTGTTGGACAGGACTGCCAGCAAGGCGAGAGTCCAGCGAGCAGAATCATCGGACGAATCCTGCTTGAGGCGTTCAAGCGCCTCCCTTCGCAGTGGTGCTCGATAGCTGAAATGGCCGTCAATCATGTGTTCGATCGCCACACTGCTGAAGACGGGATCGAGCCCTGCAGGTCCTTTCGCCAGTCCTGCCGCGAGCTGGGGGAACCGCTGTTCGAAACCAACTGGAGACTCTGAATCGATCCGTCGCCTCCAGAGCGAGTAACTGCCTCCCTCTGGACGAGGGAACACCTCTACCTCCTTAAAGACCCCGCTCTCACGCACAGCCTGATCCACGGAACTTGCAGACCTGCGCACCGACCCCTGGTCACCTTCAGCAAGCAAGACCCAGTTGGCATGGTCCAAAACAGGCCGGATGTGATCAGTGCTGCCGCCAAGCTGGCGACCCACCAAGCGGCCCCCGTTACGGCGGCCGTAAAAACTCACATTGTGCTGATTGAGATCCGGGGTGCTGGGAACAACGATCAACGTGGTTGGATCAGCGACGGGATCAGCGCCACCAGCCCTCTCAACAATCGCTTGAAGCGGAAAACGATTGCGAGGTCTCAGGCGTGCGGACTGGGCTGTCCAAGCCGGAGCTACCGCGACCAGTGCTCCTGCCGTGAGAGCCAAGCCAGGCAGCCAGGCTGATCGGGAGGGCCAGCGTTGACGGATCCACAGCCCCCATTGCCACCAGCCGCGGCTTAGCAGTAACAGCAACGGGGGCAACAAAGGGGCGATGTAACGAGAGTCCTTGTTTGGGCTGAAATTTGTAAAAACCCAACCCAGCAAAAGGGTGCCTATCAGCCAACGCCAAGCTGCCTTGCAATCAAGCGCATTGGAGCTTGCTGTGTTGCCAGACCTGAAAAGCATCAAGAGCAACAACAGCCCGGCAATCCCAATGCAGAGCATGACCAGACCAATTTGCTCAGGTAAGTGACGCAGGTACCACAACCAGCCCTCCATGCTGAAAACGCCAGGATCTCCCTCGATCGCTGCGGACTCAATCACTGCC
Organism: Synechococcus sp. AG-679-A04; assembly: GCA_003210775.1. GTDB lineage: Bacteria > Cyanobacteriota > Cyanobacteriia > PCC-6307 > Cyanobiaceae > Synechococcus_C. Next base: position 3,676 of record QCUI01000013.1, on the reverse strand, counting down.
CGATTGGTGCCACCAAGAGTCGTGATCCAGTTGTGCCGAAGCCAGGGGAACACAGAGACCAAAACCAATATCAATCCCGCCAGCGCCTGCAGTCGCCGGCCTCCCCCAATGCGCTGGGCTGCAACAAGTGACCATCCCAGCGCAGGCAGCAACACCAGAAGAGCGCTCTGTTTCACCAGCAGCGACAACGCCACAGCGAAAGCTGCGAGCAGAGCCTGCCACCAGTGACCTCCACCGCGTGGACGCCACCAAGCTCCCAACCGCCAAAGCGCCAACGTGACTAAAGCGGTTAGGGGCAGTTCCAGTACGTAGTCAGTCCTGAGTTCCAGCAGCATCGGTGCCAAGGCCACAGACGAAACAGCCAGCAAGGCGAATCCCCTGGCTGACCCTCTCGGGCGCAGGAGCTGGAGTGCCCAACCTGCACTGGAGAACAGCAGCAGCGCATTCCAGAGGCTCAGCGTCCATGCAGCCTGAGAAGGGGCGTCGCCCGCCACGGCCATCACCGTGCCGTTCACCAACGACGCCAGAGGCGGGATCTTGGGCGAGAGGTCCAGGAGCGCATTCCACCCTTGCCAACCGCCTCCGGCAAGCAAGCCGAGAGCACGGCCATGGTCAAGCGCGCTGTTGAGGTAATCCGCCTGATCCCAAGACGGCAAGCCAGCGTGAAGGCCCCACCACAGACGATCAGCAGCGGTGGACACCACCCAGATCAGGATCAGGCAGAGACGGAACGGCCCAGCACCCATCAACCGATCTCCAGCCTGCGCCGTTCCTGCTGCAGACGCTGGCGCCGTTGACGAGCCTCCCGCAGCATCTCCCGACCGTCATGGAGATAGCTATCGACATAACCCATCGTGTAACGCTCCAGCTCCGCCACGGCATCCTCCACCTGAGAGAGGCAGTGATAAACGCTCAAGCCAAAGCCCCGGGCCGATGGCGGAGTCGGCAGCGATTGAAACAGGTTCTTGACCTTGTCCAAGCGGCTCCGGCTCTGTTCCAGATAGGTGCAAAACGCCTCCATCAGATCATCGTCGTAAGGATCAGCCGAAAGAGCTTTCAGTTCTGCAGAGAAAGGATTGATCACCTGACCGAGCAGACGGTCAATCGGGGCATAGACCTTCTGAAGCCAAGTGGACAACGCCTGGTCTTCGCTGGCTCCCTGGCCTGATGCACGCCGTGCCGCCTGGCTGGCTCGGGCGTTGCGGGCACCGCGGGCCCGTGCTTCCTCACGGGCTGACTCCGAGTATCCAAACTCGCGATCAAAGCTGCGCCTGGTCTCTGGATCCCCGATTTGCTCCCAGGCGGCGTTGAGCGCCAGGATTCGCTCGTCATCGCCTCCTGCATCGGGATGGTGCTGCTTCACCAGGCGGCGATAGGCAGCTTTGAGCTCAGCCTGGGTGGCGCTGGATGTCACCTCAAGCACTGCATAGGGATCCTGGTGGTGATCCGAACAATTGGAGAACGCAGAGCTCAAAGCTGACCATCCCGACGCGCCGGCAGAACGGCTGCAGCACTGAACATCGGCGTGGAGAGATAACGCTCGCCGAAGCTGGCAAGAATCACCACGATTCGGCGACCGGCCATCGCTGGACGCTGTCCCAGCTTCAACGCTGCTGCAACGGCCGCTCCGCTGCTCACTCCGCAGAGCAATCCTTCTTCCCTGGCGAGACGCCGACCCAGCTCCATCGCGTCTTCGTCGGTCACGGCGATGACCTCATCGATGAGTTCCTGCTCGAGCACCGGAGGAACAAAACCGGCCCCGATGCCTTGAATACGGTGCGGACCCGCCGCTCCGCCCGACAGCACCGGGCTGGCAGCAGGCTCCACTGCAATCACTTGAAGATCCTTCTGCCGGCCTCGCAGGACGCGGGCACAACCAGTAATGGTTCCTCCCGTTCCCACCCCGGCCACCAGAGCATCCAGTCGCCCTTCGGTGTCCTGCCAGATTTCCTCTGCGGTGGACACCGCATGAACGGAGGGATTGGCAGGGTTATCGAACTGCTGCAGCAGATAGGCACCTGGGATCTCTTGCACCAGCTCCCTGGCGAGAGCGATCGCGCCTTGCATTCCTTCATTCCCTGGGGTGAGCTGCAATTCCGCGCCATAGGCACGCAGCATGGATCTGCGCTCCGTGCTCATCGTGTCGGGCATCGTGAGAATGAGCCGATAACCTCTCGCTGCAGCAACCATCGCCAGAGCGATGCCCGTGTTGCCGCTGGTGGGTTCAACCAACACAGTGCTGCCAGGCACGATTGTGCCGCTCTGCTCCGCGGCTTCCACCATCGCCCCAGCGATGCGGTCTTTCACCGAGGCTGTGGGGTTAAAACTCTCGAGCTTGGCAATGATCTCGGCCTGGCAACCGAAGGCCTGAGGAAGACGATTGAGCCGCACCAAAGGCGTACGACCCACCAACGCTGTGATGTCAGGAGCGATCGGCATGCGGGTCGGGTGACTGGTGCTGCGTCAACAAATCCATCCAACCATCGGAGCAAGCTCCACGGACCTGCATCACAATCGGCGGCACCCCTCCAATGGAGGGATTGATGTGTGATGGGTCTCAATGATGCAGCACATCTGACAAGCCAGGCCTTAAAAAAAGCCCCCTAATTCAGGGGGCTTTGCTGAAACTGGGAGCTGCTGAGCTCGGATCAGAAGCGGAAGGAGGTCTTCACCAAACCACCGAACTGATTGAAGCTTTCTCCCTGGGTTGCAGCACCCAAAGGGCGACTTAGGTAGAAGAGGGCTGGAGTCACGGAGATGTTGTCGGTGACCTGGAACTGATACCAGAATTCCCAGGCGTACTGACCATCGCGCGCCAGTTGTTCTTCAGCATTGGAAGAGGAGATTCCTAGAACGTCGTTGCCGGAGAGATCAATTCCGGTCACGAACGCCTGCTGACCAAGAGCCATGCCGGCGTTGTTGCCTTTCAGGAAGACATCACTCCACTGCAGACCCACATACCAGGACTGCGAGGTAGCGGAATCAAAGTCGTATCCGAATAGCCCTTCACCCTTTGCACCGGTCGTGGAGCTGAGGCCCCAGCCGGTGCTAATGGAGGGAATGAAGCCCGATTCTTCAGGCTGCCACCAGGCACTGAGGCCGACGTTGTTGCTGTTGCCCAGCAAGCCGACATAGGTCGCCAAAGGAGTCGCCGTCGACTCATAGACGGTTCCCCAGTTCTTGGAGCTGTAGGTGTATGCCGCGGCGATGCCCCAGCTGGAATCGGCATAGGCCAGTTGAACCGTGCCCGTTCCGGACGCACCGTCGGTGGCGATGCCTCCCTTTTGGGGATTGCCCTCAGAGCCGTTTGCGGAAACGTAGTTGGCACTGATGCTGAAACCGTCATTGCTCCACCAGACGCCAGCACCAGAACCGAGATTCAGGCTGTAGGCACCGGGGGCACCTGCATAGGTGAAGTAATCAAGGATGGTGTCTGAGGGGTACGCACTCGGCCAGACGGCGAGCATGTCGTCCTGACGAACCTTGCCGCCGGCTGTAACGGTGAAAGAGCTACCCAGAGGGAACTGATAGAAGATGCGGTCGATGTTGAGGCCGTCACCCTCCTCGAAGGCCACTTCCAGTCCTGACGCTGTCGAGTAGGTCCCACCGAAAGGAGTTGGAATGCCTGTCGAAGCACCGAATCCGAAGGCACTCGTGTCGAAGTTGCCGGCCCTCA
>QCUI01000012.1 GCA_003210775.1 Synechococcus sp. AG-679-A04 | reverse complement strand
ATGTATCCAGTTAGAGAGAGCAATGTGCCAAACACGCTCATGCTCAGCCCAATGATCAGTTTTTGACCGAACACCATCCATGCGGTGTAAAGACCTGCTGGGTGTGTGGGATCAGCATCGATCGCATCGGGAAGCAACGACCAAGGAATCAGGTAAGCCGTTGAGGCGCCCAGCCCAACCAACAGGATCAGTGCGACAACGGGGATTAAAGCGTTTCGGCCACTGTTTTCAGCGATTGGAGATAGGGCCATCGAGAGCAGGCAAGCTGAGATCCAGATACTCGACCCCCAGCCGAGAGCCTTGATTCGGCCATGGCGGTTGGACAGCACGCTCCAGAGTTGGAGTCCGATCAAGGCCGCAATGTTGAAAGCGAGCAGGAGCAAGGTGGCGATACTTGCCGGAACATGGATGACCTGAACAAGCCAGATCAGTGCAACAACCTGCATGAGCTGGAGGCCAAACCAAAGCAGTAGGTACAGCCCCAGCACCATGAGAAAACGGGGATTGGAGCGGATCCGATGAAGTTGTTTGCCTAGAGGCTCTTCATTGCCACTGGGACGTTGGGCTTTTTTGGCATAGGGGGCTAAACCCCAGCAACAGAGCAGGGTCGCTAAAGCCGCGATCGTGCCAGTGATTTGCCCCATCAAGACATAGCCACCTCCGCCTTGGCGCAACACGAAAAAGGCAACGAGCAACCCCATCGTTCCGGCGATGATTGAACCGGTGAAGCGAGCTGCATTGAGACGGGTTCGGATTGCAGTGTCTGAGCTGAGTTCTGTGGAGAGCGCGGCAAAGGGCAGATTCACGCTCGTGTAAGCCGTCATCAGCAGGATGGCCATCAGCACGTAATACAGCGAGCGTTGGGTGATATCTCCTTCTGGAACCCACCACATGGCAGCCAAGCTGATGCCTAATGGCAGTGCGGCCCCAAACATCCAGGGAAGTCTTGGGCCCCATCGACTTTTGGTGTGATCGCTCATCCAGCCGATGAGCGGATCATTGATGCCATCCCAGATTTTGATGACCGTCAGCAGTGAGCCAGCGATGAAAGCCGGAAGGCCTGCTGCACAAGTGAAAAAGGGGAATAGGTAAAAACCGAGTGTTGTCGCCGCTAGTCCAGTGCCTGCGTCTCCGAGTCCATACGACAGCATCAGACGGCGGCGGGAGCCCTCAGGGCGAGCAGCAGAAGTGGTCAATCCGAATGAAGGGGCTCGCTGACCGTCATAATGCTCGGGGATATGACCGCACAGGCTCCGCTCCGCGGATGTTAGTTCGTTTGTATCAATGCGGGCGTAGTTTAGTGGTAAAACCTCAGCCTTCCAAGCTGATGATGCGGGTTCGATTCCCGCCGCCCGCTTGCTTCTAAAGCTTCTGAAGCGTTCAGAGTTTGAGGCTGCCGGCGTACTCGCGAGCCACCATCACCACCAAGCTTCTGGCTTCGAGGGGCACGCCTTCAGGACTCCAGGGTTCCGGTGTTTGTGGAAGGTCCTCACCTGTAGGAAGAGCCGTATCGATCAGGCGGTGCCAGGGAGATGCCGGCTTGGGCAGATCAAAGTGCATGGCCTTGAAGTAAGCGTTGAAGCCGGCCCATAGCACTGCTCCCCGTTTGCCGCGATGCAGGCTCATCGCCAGGCAATGCGACCAGCTGGCCCAGTCGGGTTTGCCCAGTTCCACTCCGTGCCACTGGCGCCACAAGCCATCGGGATCGCTTCGGCGGCGGTTCTGCTGTTGCTGTTCGCAATGGCCAACCACCGGGTTCAACAGCTCGGCCAGCTCTGATCGCAGTCTCAGCAGTCGCTGCACGAAGGTGAGCAGCTCTGTGTCGCAATGCTCCTCTGACCAGATCATCCAGCTGAGCGGGGTGTCCTGGCACCAGGTGTTGTTGTTGCCACCCTGGCTGCGACCAACCTCGTCGCCCATCAACAGCATGGGCACGCCGCGCGCCAGCAGCAGGGTGCTCAGCATGTTGCGTTGCTGCCGCTTGCGCAGGGCGGTGATGGCATGGTCACTGCTGGGACCTTCAACTCCATGGTTCCAGCTGTTGTTGTGATTCTCGCCGTCGCGGTTGTCCTCACCGTTGGCCAGGTTGTGCTTGCTGTTGAAGCTCACCAGATCCATCAGTGTGAAACCGTCATGGGCTGTGAGCAGATTCACGGAGCGGCCCAAACCCGCCGGTTTGCCGTCGTAGAGATCAGGGCTGCTGCGTAGCCGCTGTGCCATGGACCAAGTGCTGTCGTCGTCGCCTTTCCAGAAGCTGCGTACGGCATCACGAAACCTGCCGTTCCAGGTCCCGATGCGCTGAGCCGGGAAGTCATTCAGTCGATAGAGACCACCGCAGTCCCAAGGTTCGCTCACGAGTTTGAGGTCACTCAGTAGTGGGTCGGCCTCCATGTCTTCGAACAGTGCTGGCTTATCCAATGGCTTCAGCCCTTCGCCGCGACTCAGGGCAATGCCGAGATCGAAACGAAAGCCATCCACTCCCAGTTCCAGCGCCCAGCAGCGCAACGATTCCAGAATTAGTTCTCGGCTGAGCGGCTGGTGGGCTGCAAAGGTGTTGCCACAGCCACTCACGTCTTGGTAGTCGCCCTTCTCGGTTTGGTGGTAGTAGGTGCGATCTGCGAAGCCACGCCAGCTCAGGGTGGGGCCATCAACGTTCCCTTCGGTTGTGTGGTTGTAAACAACATCGAGCAACACCTCCAGGTCGGCGTCGTGACAAGCCGCCACCAGATCGCGCATCTGATCTCTGGCCTTCATGGGGTCGTCGCCGCCCACATAGCCTTGATGCGGAGCGAACCAGCTCAGCGGGCTGTAGCCCCAGACGTTGTCTCGCCCAGGGGGTGCATCCTGCGGATCGAAGGCCTGTACGGGTAGCAGTTCGATGGTTGTGACGCCCAACTGCTTGAGATAGGGGATCTTGTCGATCACTCCCAGCAGGCTGCCTTGTCGATCAGGGTCTACACCGCTGTCTCCGCGTTGCGTGAAGCCGCCAACATGCAGCTCATAGATCACTGTCTGCTGCCAGCTGTGTCGAGGTCTGGGATGTGTATTGAAATCGAAGCGGTCCCTCTCGCAGACCAGTCCCTTCAGGCAGCAATGAGTATTGGGTGAAGCGCCGGTGGCGGCTTCGCGTTGGTAGGTCGACCACCCAGTGATGGCGCGGGCACAGGGGTCCAAAAGCACCTTTGCTGGCCGAAAGCCATGGCCTCCCGGTGCGAGCGGACCGAAAACCCGGTAGCCATAGCAACAACCTGCCGTCAGTCCCTCCACCTCCACATGCCAGTAGTCGCCGGATCGGTGGTTGCTGTCGTTCAGGTCAATCAGCTGTTCGGGGCTGCTGGCCTCAGCTGTGGGGAAAATCAGCAGTTCAACCCGGTTGGCACCTGGAGCTGCCACTGAGAAATTCACACCATGGGCGGTGATGCTGCTGCCAAGAGGCCAAGGTTTGCCTCGTCGGATCGCGCTCAAAGATCCACTCCCAGGAGGCAGGTGAAGCCTTCAAAGTAGTGATAGCTCCGGTGACTCATCGTGTCTGTGATGACCTCCTCGCTGGAGCCAGGCCGTCCGCCTGTTCAAATCCGGCCTGATCTCTGGCTGTTTACGCCCAACCGTGACTGTCGCGGAGGCTCGTCCTGGTGGCTCGACTTGGATCCTGAGCCTGTTCTGATCGACTGTCCGCCGCTCACCGAAGCCACCTTGGAAGCCCTGCGGGAACTGGCGCAAGGCCGATGTGCTCGAATTCTTCTCACCAGCCGTGAGGGGCATGGTCGCCTACGGGGGCTTCAGGAGCGCATGCAATGGCCCGTGCTGGTTCAGGAACAAGAGGCCTATCTGTTGCCGGGCGTACAGCAGCTCGAAACATTCTCCGAGCAGACCGTCACCATTTCAGGTCTGCGACTGCTCTGGACGCCTGGGCCTACTCCCGGTCATGCCGTTGTTCATGCGCCGGCGCCTGTGAATGTGCTGTTCTGCGGACGTTTGCTCGTGCCGGTTGCCAAAGATCAATTGGCACCTTTGCAGCACCGGCGCACCTTTCACTGGCCCCGACAGCAGCGCAGCCTCCATCAACTACGCCGGTGGCTTGCTTCAGAAGCCCCTCCAGAACTGGCTTCTGGGGCAGGTCTTGGGGCTCTGCGTGGTGGCCATCTGGCTCCCTTTAACAGCTGGGATCAGCAGGCTGAAGCAGCATTTGACACGGTCTGATTCACATGAAATTCGGTGAAAGCATTGCGGCACGGTGTTTTTCGGTTGCCTCACAGCGAATGTCTCCATACGATTAGCGCGCTCAGGGAAGCCGTGCGGATGTCGACCTCCGCATCGTCGATCCAACCGCTTCCGCCACTTTCCCCAACCCAATGAACAAAGCTGATCTCGTCAACCTGGTTGCCGCCCGCACCGAGCTCACCAAGACCGATGTGTCTCTGGTGGTGGACGCCGCCATCGAAACCATCATCGATTCCGTGGTGGAGGGCAAGAAGGTCTCCATTCTCGGTTTCGGTTCCTTTGAGCCTCGCGAGCGCTCTGCTCGTCAGGGTCTGAACCCCAAGACCGGCGAAAAGATCAAGATCCCCGCTAAGCGCGTGCCAGCCTTCACTGCCGGCAAGATGTTCAAGGATCGCGTTCAGGGCTGATTTCCTTTCGGAACTCTTGATCGGGGTGGTCCGCTGGGGCCACCCTTTCTTGTGTGAACCTTCCTGATCGTCTCCGAACTGTTTTTGAACAAGGTCGTCAACAGCGTCTCCTCGGTTATCGCGGACGTTTTGCTCCGACTCCTTCGGGTCCCTTACATCTGGGCAACCTGCGCACGGCCCTGATCTCCTGGCTGCAGGCCCGCCTTCAGGGCGGTGAATGGTTGCTGCGCATTGATGATCTCGACACTCCTCGCATCCGGGACGGCGCGGTGAAGTCCGCTCTCGAAGACCTGCGCTGGCTTGGATTGCACTGGGACGGTCCAGTGATTAAGCAGAGCCAGCGTCTCGAGCTCTACAACTCTTGCCTCTCTTCACTCCGGCATGACCAGTTGCTGTATTCCTGCCGTTGCAGTCGACGCCAGCTGGGCGCCGGTCGGCGCTATCCAGGAACCTGCCGGGAGATGGCAAGGGGCTGGGGTCTGCAGGATGGACGCCTGCCTGCCTGGAGGTTGAAAGTGAAGGCCGTGGATGAACCCCGCTGCGGTGATTTAGTCCTGCGTCGTGCTGATGGTTTCATTGCTTATCACCTTTCAACAGCTGTGGACGAGCTGGCACTGGGGATCACCGAGGTGGTGAGGGGTTCCGATCTGGCTGCGGTGTGTATTGCTCAGCAGGCGGTGATCGCATCGATGGAGGAGCAACCTCCCAGCTATCGACATACACCATTGCTCTGCGATCCGGAGGGCCAGAAGCTCTCTAAGCGTGAACAGGCCGCAGGGTTGGCTCCTCTTCAGGAGCAGCAGTGGTCGTCGCAGAGGGTGGTGGGCTGGCTGGCTGGTTCTCTGGGTCTGGTCGACCAGCACTGCTCCTTGTCGGCGTGCGAGCTGCTGCAGGAGATTCGGGTTCGACCCTTGCCGTTGCAGGGTTGTTTGGATGAGCCAACTTCTTAAGGAAGCCTTCGGGATCAAGGGCGTTCACTGCTCCCACACTGAAGTGGCGTTCTGGGCTCGGACATGGCGATTTGCTCCAGCTGCGGCGGCAGTGGCATCAAACGCATCAATGAGCAGCGCTTCCGGACCTGTCAGCACTGTCTGGGAAGAGGTGAACTTCCGTCTGTCTCCAGCTCTCCAAAACCAATATTCACAGGTCGCTCGGTCGTTCACTCCCTCAAGGAGAGAGCTGAGAAGTCCAAAGAGGTGGTGTTCAAGACAGCAGTGGCTTCCGCTTCTGCTAAATAAAAAATGTGGCTGTCGCCTCGACAGCCAACAGCGGCTTAGCGCTGAGGATTTAAGAGTGCGACTGCAGTCCAGTCGGTCTACATCCGATCATCGATCGTGTGATTTCATTCGTTTAGTGGCGCTCACTGCTGGGCCATGAGTTTGTTTCTGAATGATTTCAAACACTTCAGGGCATTGGTCTCTTCACGTCTGCTGATCAACAACCCGTTGAATAATTTGGTCAGAGCGGGGATCTCTGCGACGTTGGCTCTTGTGATTGGCAGTGTTGAAGCGCCTGTTCATGCGGCGTACCTTGATGGAGCGCGTCCGCTTTTAGTTGCATGTTTCAGCAGCGCTAATGCATCCAGCTGTGACCGAGCTCTCATGCTCATTGAGGCGATGCAGCGCCGTGCCGCCGATCGCGAGATCTACCCCTGCCAGACCCTGCTGCTTGGGCTGCAGGCGGAAGTGGTGATGGTGCAGCTTGCTGAACAACGTGGTCAGAAAGCTTTCGAGACACTGCGGGAAAGTGAGCGTCTTTGTGCACGCCTTTGATCCGATGTTCACGATCCCATTCAGAATGGGGGGCCATGCATCAAGCATCGTGCGCGTGTTTCTGATGAGCGTTGCCGCTCTGGTCACGATGAACGTCAGTCTGGTCAATCCTGTTCAGGCGCAGGTGCGTTTCGATGACTGCCAGCCAGTTGCTGGTGGAGGGATCACTTGCAACACAGTTCCTTACGGCAACACACGTGCCGACATGATTGATGGTGAGTTTGGCCTGATGGATCAGGCCAGTCCTGGCTGGGCGGAATACAACCCTTATGAGGGGTACGACGACATGCTCGGTGGCAACCAGACCTGACAGCCAAAGCGTCAGCATTTCGGCTGCGTTGATGTGATTGAGTCCGATCAATCCGGCCGCACCAGCCTGCTCAGGAAGTCATGCATGTGTTCCACAGCCAGATTCCAGTTCTGAGGTTCGCTGCGCCCTGACCGTTTGCGTGGTTTGAAGCTGTGATCACCATCTGGCATCCAGGCGAGTTGCAACCGCTTTGAGAGTGCATAGTTTTTCACTTCTTCCCTGTTTCCCATCGCATCACGCTCTCCTTGAACAACCAGAGTTGGCGTTTGCAAAGTTTGCAAATGCTCGACACGTAATGCCTCTGGTTTGCCAAGAGGGTGAAAGGGATAGCCAAGACAGATGCATCCCAAAATCCTGTTTTGGCTCCACAACTCATCGGCAAGCAGGCTGGCGACCCTGCCCCCCATCGATTTACCTCCGATGATCAACGGTTGATCGGGGGGTAGAGACTGCACCTGGTCGGCATAACACTGCAGCAGGATGTTGGCTTTGTTCGGTGGTGTTCTGCGGCCGCTGATGCGTCGCTGGGCCATATAGGGAAATTCGAAGCGGATCACCGGCCATCCCTGCTCCGCAAGGCCATCGGCCATCTGCTGCATAAAAGGGCTCTGGATGCCAGCTCCGGCACCATGGGCCAGCATCACGGTTGCTGGCCCTGTGCGAGGGCCACACACCAGCATGTTGTTCATGATGGCCTCAGGCAGGAAATATGTCTTTGCCAAGTCAAGACGTGTGTGGCCTGAATGTGAAGAGCTGGTCGGTAATTTGGGACTGTTTCTCTCAGCCCTGGAGTGATCGGCGCCTCAAGAGGAGAGCAGAATCGTCGGAAACCACCCCAACCCTTATGCTTGTCAATCAATTAATATGTTTCTTCGGGATGGCCGGATCTCTCCGCTGCGTGATGCTTTTGGCCTGAAACATCTGAATCACATCCGCGTAAAATCGTGGTTTCTGGTCTGCCTCTATATTGCTCATTGCAGCATCATAATTAACGCTATTGATGCAAAGAGGTGGAAGGGTTATCAAATTAGACTGACTCTTAATCGCAAATGAGGCCTGCGTTTCAAAAAAAGTCACCACAGCGCTATCTATTTGTATTGTAAAATCAGTCAGTGCAAGTGCAGCATTGAGGCGAAAATTGCGCATCAATCATTACCTGAAGGGGAAGGCATGCTTCTAGGGTGAATGAAATTACGTTGCTGTTGTGTTCAATTACAAGATCCTGTTGGTTGTTTCCCCAATAGCTTTCTCTGTTATCAGCACGGCGTTCTGGCTGACACGATGGGAAATTATTGTCTGGGGAAAACAATTTGCTGGAGTGCCTTCTATTCAGAATCGTAAAGAATGGATCGATAGCCCTCTGGCACCGTTCAAAAGGAAAGATGGCGGCTACCCCGTTTTTACGGTTAGGACATTGGCTGTGAATGCATTGGGTATTCCAACAGTGTTCTTCCTTGGAGCGCTTGCGGCAATGCAATTTGTCCGTAGAGCAACTCTGTACTGAAACACATGGACTCATTTGAATCTGTTGAAGAGTTTGTCTTTGCCGCTGTTTATTTCTCGGCATTGATTTGGTTCTCTATGTATTTGGTTTCAGGTTATATTTATCTGGCTGGATAGTTGTTTGGGCGTTTGCCTCAATTGCATGATGACTTGAAGGTCTTGGTTGGCGCTTTCATTGGCGAAAAGCTGGAGACAGTATTTGCTTTTTATTGCAATGTTGATGCAATATTTTCGATAATATTTTGTTCTTGAAGAGTATAGATAGCCCTGTAGAGGGCTGAGTCAGCACCAGCATCGCCACTGTGAATTCTGATTAACGCTTGTCGAATAAGCTCAGCAAGAAGCGCTTGAGTTTGATCTTCCAATTTTGGTAGAGAACTCTTGGGTGATTCTAGTTTCAAGATAATTTTCGATCATTCATCTTGGACTTGCTCGGGCGATCAATGAGATTCAAGGCAGTGAGATTTTGCTCTCGCCACTGCTGGATTTGTTTCGTCCCAGTGGGTCATGTTGTCAAGGTGCCGCACTTGCTTGCCTTAGGTTTTTTAATAAAAGGAGTGTTTGATGGAATTGATTAATAGAGTCGTCAGGCAGTCAATTCGATCGTTTGTAGTAGTTCTGGTCTGTGCTCTGCTGTTGCTCCCATCAAAAGTGTTGGCGATTTACCCGAGCGGTGGCGGCCTTCCAGATATCGGGCTTGATCGAAGTCTTCAGGGAAGCGACCAGGCAACAGAGGCCTTCAAGGAAAAATTTCCTTTCTACGAACGAGATGAAGATGGAAAGCCGATCACCAAAGAGTTTGTTAAGTATGACTTGGCTAACTATGACCTGTCTGGTCTTGACTTGAGAGGTGCACTTTTTAGTGTGGCGACTTTGCAAAGAGCAGATCTTGAAGGTGCAAATCTTGAAGGTAGCATCGCTTATGCAACTCATTTTGAAGAGGCAAATCTCACAAATGTGAACTTTAGAGATTCCGTTTTGACCAAGAGCTTCTTTATGGCAACCACGATCGACGGAGCAGACTTTTCCGGTGCAATTATCGATGCCCCCCAACGAGAGGAGATGTGCTCAAGGGCTGCTGGTGTCAATCCAGTGACAGGTGTTGAGACCTACGACAGCCTTGATTGCGTCAGTTTGAATGTCCGAGCTTCAAAGTCATAGCTGTTTGCATCATTCTCACCTTTGGTTTCATGGTTTGGCTTGATCAGACCGTTCAGATTTTTGTCCAAAGACTATTCTCTGATGATAATCCTTGGTTCTTGAAAAGCTCTTGAAACCTTGGCTGGCTATTCAGGCTCTCGGCCGAGGCGAAGCTGGCGCTGGACAACTTTCTGAAGGTGCTCCACTTTTCTTTCAAGCTCCTCCAAGCGTTTTTGAATCCCATCTTCCTGCTCTGGATTGCTAGGTGTCATGTTCTGCCTGCCTTCATTCATCATTTCTGAGTAGGTAAGAGCTCTATTTAGTTCTGTTTTTTTAGGATTGATCGTGGCCTCATTTTTCTTTTCTGGCGTCATTTGCTTAAGGCTTTTGGAAAACTTGGTGCAGTGTTTTTAAAGCATTGATCAGTGCTGCCGTCGATTTCTTAAAAAAGGATAGCTAGCAAAATGCCAGCGATGAGTCCTTTCGCAAAAGCCAACCACAAGATCTGATAGTCAGAAAGACCAGTCTTTTGTTGTATTTTGATAATCAATTTTTTGTGAGCACGAATCAGGCGTTTGCTCATCAAGCATCCTTGCAGATGGGGACATCATGAGCATGATCTACCTTCATGGCAAGCCTTTGTGGCCTGCTTGGCTCAGGATCTCCTGTGACAAGGATCCGATGCTTTTGTCTTGCTGAGCGGCTTAGCAGGTCGCATGCATTTAATATTGATCATTGAGGGCTGAAGTTCAGTTTTTGACACCCTCGATTTGCTGGCCGATTCAGCTGGGGCCAATGTCCAAATTGTTAAAACCCCTTCTCAGGCGTTTCGAACTCCCTGAATAGAGCACCGGCCTCTTCAGCACAATCCTGTTTTATCAGTGTGCGAATGCGCGCCTCCCACCATGGCCCCACTCTGGCCTCAGCATGTTGGAGAAATACTGGATCCGTGAATCGAGGCCTCGTATGTTCAGATTCTCCGAAGTGGCGTGCTGACACGACTTGCCTCTGTGTTGGCGAGAAATTACTACCCCGCTCAGAACAGGATGTATTGATCAGATCAAGCTCAAGTAGCGATTGAAATCCCTGACCTCTGCAGCGCTGCCTTTCGAGGATGATCAATTCCGCTTGCTTGTGGTTGAAACTGGCTTGCATCGCTGCTGTGACGCGCCATGCTGTTTCTGTTCTGCAACGCATGAGGGGTTATGAGGTGCATCCCAGGGATTGGGGTTGTGGCGCTGCTCGGCCTCAGTTTCAACAGCTCTGCATTAGCCACGATCAAAGACGAGTTTCAACGTGCTCAGGCTTGTGACTATTACAATGCTGAGTATGTTAGCGATGTCGGTGTTTATAAGGATTCGAAAGTGCGCTTTTGTATCAGCGCTGATCAACAAGAATTGATTTATGTGATGGCCATGGGTACATCATGGGTGGTTCCATTTAATCGTCAATATCGCTCCAAAGGCATTCTGAGCTTGAATACCTTGGAAGAGAATCGTTTGGTTCTTTATCAGAAAGAAGATGGTGTGGTGACGAGAAAAGTGCTCGGTCGTCAGCGCGGATCTTGATCCGGCCAATTGGGTCGTCAGGCAAGCGGCTCTCTAAAGCACGAATGTCGTTCAGGGTTCTCCCCTGTTCAGACTTCGTTGATCTATCTTTTCTGCAGCGTCGTCTTTGAACGCTCCGATGGTTGGCGATGAGACAGTGTTCTTGGCCTTTCGATGAAAAACTTCAGCAAAACGGATCAACATGGCATACCAAGCGCGGAACTCTCAGGCCCCACGGAGAGGATCCATGCCTCCCAAGCCCCAAGATTCAACAACTCTGAAAATTGCCTCTTCGACCTCATTCACGGAGGAGTGGCAGCCAAGCCAGTCTCAGCTTGAAAATCAAATCAATGCTGCGATCGAAGATATTCGCATGAGCCTTCAAACCCTTCAATCTGACATCGGAGCAAGCGACCGTTACGTCTTAGGGCTTCTGGATGTCGTTGCCGACGATTACCGAGCCCAGTTGCCTGCTGGGAAATCCTGATTAATTCGCGTTACGCGATCCGAAGAGGGGATTCCGGCCGGTCCCCATGAAATCGATGCTTGATACAAGCTCTTGTTAATAATTTTTCGCCCCATTGCCGATAATGTCAAATGATTTTGGCCTTTGGCTCAAATGACACCGGCATCGATTGCATTGAGAAGATGATTATTAATTAGTTAATACAAGCGAGCTGTTCAAGCATGGTCATGCTCAGTGCTTTGATTGGTGTCTCACTTATTTTCTGGTTCACCGTAGGCTTTTTCAGCCACGTCAGCTGGTTTCAAACTGCTTTTAGGCGCGAGGCTGAGAAGATCGACCGTCAGCAACTTGCCAGTCAGGGTAAAAGTCAGATCGTGACCGGTGCTGGCAGTCTGACGGCCAAAAAAGGTTTTGTACTTGCGTATTGGGATGATATCAATCAATCATTCTCTTCTGGAGCTTCTGAGCAAGCCGAGCGCAGTCCGCTAGTTTTCGACATCGCTGCTATTAATCTTGTGGCATTCACCTCTATTTGCATGCTTGTGTTTGTGAGCAAGGGTTTGCTTCACTCCTTGGGCTTGATGTAAAAAGACAGTAATCTGTCTGATTGCTGATTCTAGAATTGTCTGATGTTTAGCGCATTGATTAATCATCAATGCGCTCTAGTAGAACTTTGCACCGTTGATTCATCTTGACTTCCCATTTTTGATTGTTCTTGATGCCCTCAAACTCGTAGAGGCCATCATCAATATCTTTGTCAATCACATTGAACCCTCGTGCAGTGAGTTTCTGCGCGCACTCTGAGATTGTGCGGGGTTGAAATTGAAAAGCTATTCCTGTCATGCCAATGATCCCTGCCGCTATTAACAGTGAGGACTTAAAGGAAAGTCTCATTGACTCTTTGTTGCTTCTAGTCGATCTCTAGCAATGGGCGACTCCTTCCGCCATGGGCTTTAGATTTGATCGGTACGGACTGGCGCTTACTTTTTTCTGCAATAGCCAGCTCCGATATTCATCCACCCTTCCTTGCAAGCTTCTCCGTTCGTGGGTGCAACCTTGTAGTAGATCGGTGAAACACAGCTCGTGCCGAGAGTATTGACGTAACCCAAAGGACATTGGTTGTGTCCCTGAGCTTTGGGGATCTTTTTCTGGGCTAGAGCGGCGCTAGGTGCCACGAGGAGAGCCAGCAGGACTAGGAGTGATGGACGCATGATGAGCCTTGGACGTTCCTTGAAATGTGTTCTAAAGCAGTTCCACCGTAACTGCTTGCAATCCGACGACATCCACGTGCCCCGGAAGCTCACTGGGCAAGCGACATGCTGTTGTGAGTCATGCAAGGGCTGATCAACCTTGCGCCCTCGATAGCTCGCTGGTCCGTGTGTTTCGTCAGCACAGTGGACTGACGCGTTGAAGCAATTGCATGAGCGCTGCTGTTTCTGTTTTCAGGCAGGGATCGGTGTTGTGTTGCAAAATTGCCTCGACGGAGTGGTGGGAGTTAATGTTGATGCATTGCAATGTTGAGCCGCTTTGGCACGCGAAGCATGACTGGTTTGGTGATTGGAAATCTTGAACTTGATGTGTTGACGTCTACGGTTTTTGTGATTGCAACAGTGTTTTTTCTAGGCAGCTTTGTTTATGTTTCTCGAACCAATGACATGATTGGTGCTTTGAAATCTTTGTTGCCCAAAAGGAATAGTAGGAAGCCCCTGCCAGGACCAGATGAGCCACTCTGATCTCATGCCTGCAGATGGTTTGATTGTATTTGGATCATTTTTTTTTGCTGATTTGCCACGATCTTGAGAAAAATTTTAAAAGCGGGTTCTGCAGCGAGCGGCGTGAATTTGTAGCTCGCTTTCGAAAGTAGTGTTTGACTCACGGTATGCGTGAGGTGCTTTGTTTCCTGTGTCCAAGACCCCAGCTGAGCAATCAAACCCCTGTTGATCGATATTCAGCTGAAAGCTTTCTATTTCCAGGCCTGGCTGGTCTTCGGTTATGGGTTTTTGCCTCTCCAAGGGTGGCATCGGCGGGGTGACTGGTCCTGATAGAAGCAATGCAATCCACATACAGCCATCTCTTTCATGGCTGATTTTGTCCCATGTCCGCCGCGAGTGGAAGTGCGTGAGGCCTAACCAGCGATCAGCTCAAGCCAGAGCAGTCCGCTGAGAGACAGTCCTCCAATGGCGAGTGAAAGCCAGTTGTCTTTCAGAACGCGTGTCATCGATTTTGCGCATCTGCATTAATAAAACGGGCTCTGGTTCCATGAGCAAGTTCTTGAGGCGTGCAAGTTGAGCCCTTAAAAGCGGTTCAGCGGTCAGACTGGTCGTTGCTGCTTCGGTTGCGTGTCACAAGAGATCCCACTTCAGGAACAGGTGCGGAAATGGTTTCGTAGTCACCTGCTCGGCCGCGAGGTGGAACTTCAAGAGCTCTATGAACTTCCTCAGACTGAATTGGACCTGCTGATGGCAGAAACTGCTGAGATCCGTTCAGACGTTGAAAATCGTGCTCGCAGCCATGGCCGCTGGTGCACTGCTGGATACATGCTGCAATTGGCTCGGATCATCGATGCCAGGAGGGCCGAGGTTTGATGCGCGTTTGGCCCTCCTGGTTTCACTGTGAGCTGCGAGCCATCACTTTGTTGAGCACGGCTGTTTTGATGCAAGCTCGATCTCGTTCTACGTAGATAGCAGCCCAGTGCTCTGGCTTGTTTTTGTTGCGGATCGCGTTGATCTGGCTATCAAGCTTGCCAAGCACTTCATTGACAAATGCTTCTGGGGTGTCCCCAAACGTGTCGTGCTGGCTTAGCAACTTGTCGAGTTTTTTGAAGAGTTGCGTAGCTCGAGACATGAATTAGGGCAGAACTTTTCTTGATCATGCCTCTTTGCGGGTCGCGGAGCTGACTTGGCTTGAGATCGCTGATTGTTGCTGCTGTCGATCGCGGATCAGCAGTGTCGCTGCTGATCAATTAGAAGGAGGGGTCTGGTGCCGATTGTTCATCCATGTCCAATACTTCTTCCCAACCCACCGGATTCAATCCACTTGCCATGGTCGACATGTGGCAAGACATGCGTACTCTGGTTGAACAATGGGAATTAAAATATAATTCAAGCCCGGCAGATGCAGCTGCTGCGCTTCAGGAATTCTCTGCAGCTCTTGTGGATCAGCCAAAGAGTGCCTGAATGAGAAGCGATCGAACGTTCAAGCCTTGTGAAAAGACAAGGGCTTTTCATCGCTGACTAAATTCTGCTCCATGGGCGTACTGAACATTGATCGGCCTGGCACTTTCGCAAAGTGGGCAGGCTTCTGCAGACCAGGCTGGAAGACTGATTTCATCGAGATAAATAAAGTTTTTCACCCCCAGCTCTTTTGCTCCAACATTGCCTCGATTCACATAAGCGGCAATCCCAAGGGGTTTGCCACCTGCTTGCACTACGGATTGGTAAGTGAGCAGCACTGAAAAGCCTGTGTTGATAATGTCGTCGACAATCAGAACAGATTGATTTCTGATGAACTCTGCGTAACCACGCTTGATGTCAAAGTTGATGGTTTTGCCTTCTTCATTGATGACTCGCTCACTGAAGATACAGCGGCTGCCAAGTGCGAGTGCTGTGTATTGAGCGCAAATGACCCCGCCAATTGCTGGTCCACAGACAACATCAGGCTTTAAGCCGTGACGGCGAATCTCTTGGCCGAGCAATTGACCTAGTTCATAGGCCAATTCAGGCTTCAAATTAATGAGATCCTTCGCAATCCATCCAGATCCATGGTCTCCTGATGCATAGACAAAGTGATCGTTTTTGATCAGCGTGCCGCTGGATTCGAGAATTCTTCTTGTTGCTTCTTGTGTCGGATGGTTAGGCATCGTCACGGCACACGAGCATGCCCCAAGCTTGGCAATCTTTTCAGCATCGAACCATCACAGGCTTGATCCGATCGTTTTCAAACTCTTTTTCTACTGAGGCTCCATGCGAGTCATTTCAGGAACCTTGAATGGCTCTATCGCCGCATCCGCCCCTGAACAGACGGTTTGACCGTCGATCTTTTGGCTGGAGAGGCAGTTAAAACCTGGCTTAGCCCATTGCCATTTTGGCAATCTTTACCAGAGCAAGCTGCCCTTCGGCAATGAGTATGTGATCTCAGGCACATGTTCTTTCCGATACACATACTGAACAAAGGAGAGGCGTCGAGCACTTCTCCTTTGGTGATAGGTAGATGGAGGCCTCGAAGGCCTCCTTTTTTTGTCTGACAGCTTTTGCGGAGGATCAACTAATCCTCGAATCCATCCCAGCCTTCCTGCCCAATCCCGTCAAGTCCATGCAGAACGTGAGTCACCTGGGTGGGATGAACCCAACGAATGGCTCCGTCATCAACGTCTGCTACCTGGAAAAGTGAGTTTAGTCCTGAATGGTTTTCCCATCCCCCGCAGAAAATCACTTGTCCTAGCCACCAGTTCCTTTCGATATCGACTCTTTCGTTGGCGGGAGTCAGCTCTCTGACGATGACAAATTGACCAGGTCGGATCGACAGGAAAGCCAAAGCCGCATCAATGACGTTTGAGGTGGGCGGACCCAAGGGAGGATAAGTCGGCATGGAAGTACGTTTGTTCTTCCTCCGGTCTAACCCTGGTTCGTCGACCATGGAAAGAGTAAACACACGCACTCGCAAGGATTAGGTATTTGTCCCCTTCAGCCTTGCCGATGTTGCGCAATGGCTTGCTGTTCAAGCCTGTAGACCCAGCGAGTGTCTGGTTTTGCCTAGTTCGGCGCTGCCACTGAGTGAAAATGCCGGAGTTGTGGTTGGACGACTAATCGCACTTGTCGACGATTGGATTGACAGCCTGGCATCAGTTCGCTTCAGGTCCTTGCACGACATGCTTCATGAAGACAGACCAATGGACTCGGGTTTGTTGAATTGGTGCGGATCTGGGTTCAATCAACAGGCCTTCAGTTGCTGAGGGTCAGACCAGTCTTCTGACATTCTGCTCAGAAGATCGCGAATCGCATGATTGGAGCATGCCGTGGTTTGGACAAGGTCGTCCAGTATCTCTTCGATCTGATCACAGGCTTGATTGACCAGTTTGAGCTGCTCCTCAACGGGCCAATGCTCCTCCATGGTCAGTGTGTTGTCGTCCATTGACCGTGATGATGGCAGTTCAACCGATCGTCACCACAATCAAGCCTTCTGTCGACCCGCATCTCTACTGGTTTTCAGGCCTCGATCATGATGCCGTTCCTCTGGGACCGCAGAGAAATCCCATCGTTTGAAGAGGCCGAGAGCAATGGCGTTAGGCGACCTTGTTGTGGCCTTCTGAAAGCTTCCTGTGAGCTTTATCCGCTTTGCGAATGATTTTTTGAGCTTGCTCCCTGGTCAGACATTCCTCTGCCTTGAGCTTGAGCCTGACAAGTTTGCGGTGTTGTTTGTCTGGATTCATCGATCTCACCTACTTTCAGGGGCTCGTCGCTCAAAGGCGTTCGGAAGGTTAATGCGCGGTTAAGCAACCTCACTCTACAGCTCGTCACAGCGTGAGTGTGCTGTCGTTAAGCGTTATTTGATCATTCAGAGATCAGAGCACTAGATCGTTCTGCTGTTGATGTCATCAAGCCCGTAACGATTAGAGGTTGACTTTGTCGCTGTCGTGTCTGTGCGTGCACGATGGCTTGGATTGGTGGAACGACTCGCTCTGTTGTGGCCAAAAGCCGAGAGATTGACTAAGCACTGTCAACGCTCACTGTCGTCAGGGTCATGCTGCTCTTATTCGTGCGAGATAAAGGCTTTTGGAGTTCGTAGAAGTTCGCAGAGGTTCGCAGCGAAAGCCTCTACGCCTGCTGCATATTCGTCTCGTGGAAAAAAAATTTTGTCACAGCCGTGCTGCTTTGAGACCTCTATGCGCTGTGCATTTGTATTTGCGCACATAAGAATGCATCGTGTTGTCTTGCTGCTTGTTACATTCGCCTGTGGTTTGCAAATAGAATTAACGAGTGAGTGTTAATCCTCAAGGGCTGCATTCATGGCAATTGTAAATGTTTGGCGAAGCAACCGTCACAGCAAGATCTTTGTGAACAGCCAAGATTCATGCAGAATTGAATGAATCCTTATGGAGCTTGCAAGTCAAAATCTTTCAGCATATTTAATGATTGGCTTGCTGGCAGCCTTGGTTCTGGGATCACTCTTGTATGGTATTTACACTGCTTTCGGCGCTGGTTCTGTGCAGTTGACAGATCAGATCGAAGAGCATTCCAGGCTGCACAAGCTTGGAATTGCACATTCTCATCAAGGTAATGGTCGAGCTGTTGCCCGTGGTGGGCATGCTCATTCAAGTCACGACATAGTCAATTCCTGAATGTTTTGATTCTTGTTTGTCCACATTGAACATCACTCGTCTTGGCAAATGATGCTGGTGCACCTCGTTTCCTTAGACTCTCGCAGGTGATTGAGATGACCGGTGTTGGGA
The DNA here is from genome assembly GCA_003210775.1 of Synechococcus sp. AG-679-A04. Taxonomy (GTDB): domain Bacteria; phylum Cyanobacteriota; class Cyanobacteriia; order PCC-6307; family Cyanobiaceae; genus Synechococcus_C. The sequence continues at coordinate 20,641 of QCUI01000012.1, read as the reverse complement.
AGACTTTCATTTATACACATATGGAAAATGGTAGTTTTCCAAAGCAGATACAAATTAGTCCACGGACAGTTGTGTGGCTAGAACAAGATATTATAGAGTGGATGAAGGCTAAGATACATCAGAATGAAGGATAAAACGTACCTACTCGATTCGTTGTTGAGTGTCTTCGTTCCCGGCATTGATGCATGCTGAAACTTATTGGGAGAGCTTATCTCCTTCCTCAAGGATGCTGAAGCAGGCTTCGCTGTTCTGCGCCCTCAAGCGAATCATATCCTGATATTCAGGTGCCTCATAGGCTGCTTTCGCTGCTTCAACGCTGGGAAATTCAATCAGAACAGTGAGATGTCCTGGGTTCCCTTCCCTGACATCAGTGTGAGCATCCCTGATGAACATTGTTGCCCCACACTTTTGGAGATATGGTTCAGCAGCTGCTGCATAAATCATGAATCCTCTGGGATCGTTGATGGTGCCTGTCGCTAGCCAGTAGCCTTTCGCCATTGAGTGATGAGCTGGTTTTGTTAATTCTGGCGATCACGTCTGATTGATGCAATCTTCTTTATTCTCTGGTTTGATGCCCGCTGTGGTGGATCCCCTGGTTTGCATTCCAGAAGAAACCGGTTCGTTATCTCTCAATGTCTGATAGGCAGAAAGAGAGAAGCAGCAGCAGTGCTACGGCGATCAGCATTAGCTGCCTGGATTCATTTCATCATCTCGGAAGCGGAAGTAAACCACGAGCATAAACATCCAGAACAAGGCCAGAAACGCAATCATTGTTAGCTCGGTAGAGCGTTATCCGTGAATGGAGTTGATTATGAAGCAAAATGAGTATTTATACTGTGTCCTGCGAGACCCCGGTCTTGTGTTTGCTTTGTTTGCGGTCGCGTATCCATGCCAACGTGCAAATTGTGTCGTTCAGGGTGGCTCTGATCGATCACAGCTGATCGGAATATATCCACTAAACTTTTGCTTGAAAATTGGTCACAGACGCGCAGGCCTGAGCTTCAGGGGAGGCCAGATGCCCTCCTCGCCCGAGGCTGTTGAGTTCAGCCGGGAGTGATCGCTTGACTCATAGAGGCCCCCTTGTTGTTATTGCGTTCAAGGCCTGTTTGGTGGGATGACCAGTGGGTCAATCGTCCTGTTTTCGATGATGATGGTTTGGCTTTCACGTGTGGCGATTTTTTCCAGAGGTTCGTGGATCACCAAGCCTGCTCCGAAGATGCAGAGTCCAGCGAAGGTGATTGATGTAGGCAGTACCCAAGTTGCGGGTGCCTTGGGGTGAGATCGATCCATTAGTGATCACAAGCTACTCCATCATTGAAATCGTAATTTTAACTTTGGACATTAAAAATGGTGCTTTCTCGTGTAGCGAGGCAAGCCATTGAAGATCTGCTTTCTTCAGCCCTTTTTCGCCTTTGTTACAGATCCGATTCAGTGATCAACGACAGACCTGCGGATCGAGTTGAGCTTTTCATCTGAGTTCCATCTTAAAATCTGTTGATGTTGATAATATTGATTATGATGAGGTCACAGATATCAGTGTGAACTGTCGATGCCTAGTGAAAAAGTATGGAAGAGTGCATGCGAATCGTCTCTATGGAGCCACAGGATTAACGATTGGATTGAGTGGGAATACTATCGAAAGCAGCATTTCGGAGGACAAGTTAAAATTATTAAAGCTGGTGAGTCCAACTTGGTTGAATTTTTCAGGAATCGGTCGCCGAGTGATATTTCTGATCTGGGATTGATCAGGTTGAGTGACTTGGTTGTTAAATCTATGAGTGACCAGCAAATGTATGAATATAATGTCACTGCAAATTGAGATTTGTTGCATAAAGCCAGGGCTCGAATTACTCGAAGATTTGAATCGTGTATGTATGATGAATGGCTTAAAGTGAAAGTGCTAGATCCTGGAGTTGAGCTGAATCAATAATTGCTGTTGTTTTGATGCTCCGTCTTTGCTCTTTGGTAGAGGCGTTCTGATTTGGTTGACTTACTCGTTATTGTTCAGAGCTTGTGTCTGGGTTTGCAGGCTGATATCCAAAGATGTTCAGCATTTGATTTCGTAAATCAGCTGCAATTTTTAAAGCTTGTAGTAGGCGCTTTTCTTGGGCTGGACTTTTATTCATCACATATTCGATATCTTGTAAAACCATGTGAATCATATTCATCGCAAGGATGCACTGGGCATCTTCACAATGGTTCTGCCTTGTGTCCGTGTACATCGCAACAACTTCTTTGATGTAGTCAATAAAAATAGCCTTTGAATTGTCTTTGGCCAAAACGTCCTCAGGCTTCCATCCTAAATGTTCAATTAGTTCGCTACAGCTGTTGAGAACACAGCGAGTTTGTTCGTTTTCCTGAATCTGTGCCTTGATGAAATGATAAATGTTCGACACGCAGTATTGTATCCCATAGATAAGGCTGTCTTTGCTCTCTAAATCATTCTGGATTCTGGACCAGACAATCCTTGCGATTCGATCGTCTGGTGTCATTCTTGATAATTCAGCTAATTCAACCGAGCGTGTTGCTAGCTCTTCGTTGAGATCACGATTCATGATGGCATTTCAATGGTTATGAGCAGGCGTTTGTTGTCAGCTGCTGATGCTCTTTATATGAATAGTAGCTCGACATAGTAAAGTTGTCTTATTACCTCAAGTTGATGACTCAGTTTTTGTCTTCGGTTTTTTCATTGTGTCTTGTATGGGATTGAAGAGGTGATGCCAGGATAGATCTCTAATTCTATGCAGGTCGATGATTCATCTGTCAAGACAATTCTCTGACTGCAGTCGTGATCTATTTGTTCTTTCTCCTTGTTTGTTGGCAGGTGAGCTCACAGCCTCATCAGAATCTGCAAAGTCTTCTCTAAACAATCTTGCTCTGCTGGGCTTATATCTGTATTTTGATGTCTAGAAAGATGCGGATAGCTCATCTCCTCTGTAATTTGCAGTGTGCGTTGATGGACAATTCTTTGCGATTTAAGTGCTTGCAAAACTGATGATTGATCAGTGGCTTTTGAGCATGATATTCAATCAGCTAAAATAATCTATGTTGATGTTGGTGCTGCCTATGGTTAGCGATTCGCGACTGAACGATCGAGAATACTGACAGACGAACGGAATATGTCTATTGAGTAGAGGGATGCAAGTGATGCTCAATGGATTTAAGCCAACTTTCAGGTCTTGTTTTGGTGGTTGTTGGAGCGGTCCTTTGTGTGACCGCTGTCCAGCTGTATACCTTCTGGGCCAGTGAAGCTGTACTGGCCACAGCCAGGATGAGGTTTGACGAAAATCTTCAGACGATCAGTCGCTCGATTCCAAGCTTCTCGTTGCGACGACGCAAAGCCGCATAACAGCCGCTGACGACCTCGACGTTGTAATCCGGGATGCACTGTAGGGTCTGTCTGACTTTCGAATGTCTTTGATTGCTTCGCAGCATCTTCCTATGATTGGTTGCAGTTTCTGCTGGTTTCATGAACCTCTTTCTAGTCATCTACATGGCATCAGCAGCTCTGTTGATGATCAAGACGACCCTGGGATTGCTAGGTGATGATGAATCATCAAAGATTTGAATTCTATGATGAGCGCTCTTCCATCACTTCTGTTAAGCGTGTGATTGCTGAGGTAAGTTGAATCTGGGGGTCAGGTTTCGATGCTTCTATCACTTCTTCTTTTCGTTTTATTTTTTCGACCATTCTTACGACAACGAAGCAGACAAAGGCAATTACAACAAAGTTGATCGCGGCAACAATAATTTCACCCCCTGGAAGCTGGGACAATGATTGCACATTCGCCCTTTCCAGTGCCGGCTCAAGCGCATTGGTCATAATCAAGCGAACAAGTGCATTAACCACTTTCCCAAATGCGCCTGCGATGATTACAGCAACTGCTAGGTCAACTACATTGCCTTTATTGATAAATGCTTTGAAATCTGAAAGGAATGTGCTTCTTTTTGCCATGCTGAAGTGATGATCTCCTCTTCTCTTTAGCTACGGTTTGTCGAATGCCCCATTATTTGAATTTGTACAAACTTTGTTGTCTGCTTGCAATCGTGGCAATAGCGTGAGATGCCAACTGTTTTTTGTCCTCATCTGGTTGACTATTCATATGTGTCATGGCAGCTATAACCTTTATCGCTTTTGAGTTCTTTTTTTTTGATCGACTCTTGACCCTTGAATTGGCTGAGTTCAGGGTAATTCAAAAGGATTTATTTTGAGGGCTGAATTGTTTGTATGGATTTGAAATTGATGCTATTGAATGAGTGACACTTTCTCAAGCCAGGACGGTAAATTTCCTGTCAGGCATATTTCTTGATCTGATTCAACTTTTTCTTTTTGACTCACAACAAACCATCTTTGTTTGGCGTTTTCAGGGCTAGCCTCAAGATAGAGATCGGTTGCTCCCCTGCTGCTGCATTTACCAACCATGACAACGGTTTTATCGGCTCCGTTAGCGGACGGAACAAGTAATATCCGCTCTGCATTAAGTCCATAGAACTCATCAGTAACGACGTTGTACTGTTTGATATCTGCATTTGATCTTGTGGGTGATGTCAATAGTAAGATGGCTATCAGGATTAATTTAACGGCGCATTGACTGATCTTTTCGGTCATTCTATTCAATTTGTCGGATAAATTGTGTTTTCTCCTTGATTCAGGCATTCGTTTTGATGATTGTTGAATACCTATCGTTTGGAGTAAACCTGATCCAAGAACAGCGCCGTTTCTTCGACTTCCAGCATTAAATCGTCCATGGACATGATCAGTGTCCATGCTGCGATCGCTGCGTCTTGATCGTTCGCATAAATTGCCTTGAGTCTCTTCCTCCATTTTTCCGGTTGCGAGTCGTAATTGGTTTTAAATTCGAAGAAACTAGGCCTCATGGAATGCATTCTTTTCTGTAGTCATTGGCTAACATTGCATTTCAATCATTGGCGAGCCCTTTGATGCATCTTTTCGTATCATTTGTGCTTTTTGTCTTCGCCCCGCATGGGCCTTGGATCTGATTTAGATTAGATCTGATTTTTCGCAATGCTTTAGTGTTTCCTAAAGTGCGATCAGTCGGTCTTTGTTTTTTGATAGCAATCATTAGTTATCTCACCGTTTCCTTGGTCTAAGAGTACCATTGTCGCGTAGAGTTTGAGCACCTCAGCGCAATGTTGCATCAGCAACAGCACGGTCTTGTGTCGACTTGGTCTTTGATCGGAGTGGTTGTTGTGATCCAGTGGATCTCGTGTTCCTCAGCCGTTTCCCTGCGCGCCAGTACCAGCATCGGTACTGTTGCCTCTCCACGTTCAAAGTGGTCTCGGTAAAGACTTACAAGCTGCCGATATCGTCGAGCTGACCAGCCATGGTTGGTTCTGTCTCGACCTTGCCAGTAGGCCTGTAGGGCTCGCTGGCAATCTTCCATCCCAAACTCCTGCCAGCAAGTCTGTTGAGCCAGTAGTGGCTCGATTCCTTCTGCGATCAGTTGTCGGTAGTGCATCAGCTCAGGAGCTTCGTCTCGTCCATCCGGGGGGAGGTGGCTCATCAGCTGACTGAGCCGTATGCGATCGAGGCGCAGCCAGCACCGATCTCTCAACAGGACAGGAAGCTCCCATGACCAAGCCCCGGTCTTGCCGACATCCTGCAGCACGTCACGCAACCCAAGGCGTTGGGTTGTGGTGAGCCCTGCCAGAGGCTGAGTGTTGGTTTTCAACGGTCCCTCACCTCTGTGCACCTCCATGATGATGTCGTTGCTGGACGGCTTGCCGTGGCCTCAGTGAGCACCTTTACATGGATCATTCGATCGTTGCGATCTGCGTTTGTCTGTGTTGCCTTAATTACAGGCATTGGTGAGTTCCGATGAGGATTGGTTCCCTTGCTCGCTATCAAGGAAGTCGCGCAGTTGAGCCACTGTTGAGGTTTCGAGATCCCCAAGTTTTGAGATCAGCTTGCAGATTGATCGGGTTGTCAGATTGTTGATTTTGGATCCAAAACAGGCTTGGAGTAAGAGCCACGAAGTTCCTTTGCTGGCAGCGTGATTCCAAGCTTTGTATGCCACTTTTAGGCGATTTGAATGGATTCTTGCTGCTATTCCTTCCAGGGAAGCAGCCTCTTCCCATTGTAGATTGTTGGTAATCCATTTGCATCGAGGATTTCATGGAATTGATCAAAATATTGTTGTAGGTCTTCTGCTCCTGGCTTCTTCTTTTGGTCATACATTTTTGTTCGGGGTTCGAATGGTGCTTGTTGTATGTATTCGAATGTCTGCGTTAGTTCCGTTTATTCTTCTAAGTTTGATAGCCTAAAAAGTATCAGAGATGATGGCGCAATGAGTAATCCTGTGCCCAGGATTGTGATCATGTGTCCTGCATCTTTTTCGGTGTTTTGTTCGCTTGGCTGCTTATCAAAAATGGTTATGCTCTAGTTCGCACTGTTGGAGCGGCTATCCCTATTGTTCAGCCTTTAATTAGTGGCACAACCTTGTTGCGTTCCATGCCTGCAAGGCTCAAGCGTGTTGCCTGTTCGGCATTGACTTGTCGGACCTCGCCACTGTCAGTATCAACAATAGTCAGCATTGTGACACCCTGATTCTCTTCGAATTGATCTTGATTGCTAACGATCAAGCCAATCCACCAATCCGTATCAGTAGGATCAGGATTCAGCGTTGACTGCACGAGCACTAAGTCTCCTGCTTTTACCCCGACGAAGGGTGGTCGATCATTGCGTAATGGCATGGCTCTCCAGCTTTGCTGATCAGAACCTCACAACCTGATTTCGCCAAAGGCGGTAGGTGATTTCTAAGGTCTGTCGTTCAATGGAGCTATAAGTATTAAAGCCTATTCAATGATTGAGTTTGTTAGAAAGGGACCGGCACGCTATTCCACTTGTCTTATCTACACTGGCTTCCAATAAGAGTTGATCCGCATGCTGTCCAGCAAGGAAAAAGACGATCTACATGCCGTTGAAAGGGGAATATTCCCCGATGATGCTGATCTTGGTCGTGCCGATACAAGAAAAGCTACCATCCTCGGCCAGGCTTGGGTTAAGTCGCGTCGTGCAGAGATACAGCGAGAGAAAACCTCTTTGGTCTAGGTTTCAGTAGTCCATTCCTTTCAGTTATTCGGGAACATCTCAATAATTGTGTTAATGGATTTGTCCTGTTTGAGCATCTGCCTTTGCGGGTGCTCCGCATGCTGTTGTTTTATCTACCTCTCTACGGGCGATCCGCTGGCTTGCGGAACCAAGCCTTGATGGCTTTCGGCATGTCCACTTGGTCTGATCAGGCTCGATGGTGCAAGGCCAGTCGGATCGGAAGGGAGCGCTGGTCGCTGGTGATGTGCATTCCGAGAAGACTTGATGGATTTGAGGACACCTTCGATTTGTGTGTGTAACTTTTGATGGAGGACCGTTTGAAAACCATGGCTTTTGAAGCAAAGGACAAGACAGAGAGGTTTATGGATGCCGCCAAAGAGCGGGCCAGGGCTGCGATGCACGAGACTGCACCCAAATTGACTTCTCTTGAAAAGGGAATGCTCAAGGCGTTGAAAAGTCGTCAGCGTCCCGTCAAGCACGCTCAAAAGACGCCAGTCAGAGGCTGAACTGCTGCTGTAAAACCCTTTGCCAAGCTGCGGTCATGGGCTCATTCTTGAAGCCGTCGAACTGAGTTGAGTTCGACGGTTAGTCCTGACGGCTTCCAGATCGCAAGCCTTGATTGAGTGCTCAGCCTTATCCAGGTGGCCGAGTTTGATCATCAGGAGTGCTTAGGGCTCCGAAAGACGTCTGCTACTCAGCTTTCATTTGGCGGTAAACCCCAGATGGCAGGCGCGATTTCATAGTGCAGTTTGTTTGTAAAATAGACATGGGTGACTGATTCAATATTCAGTCCAAATAAGTATTGATAATTGATTCAGGCAAAAATATTGTTTAACTTGATGTATTATGGCTCAGCAGAATTCTTGTGAAATGAGCTTCATGAATCACTATAAGTTGATGTTTTACGAATCATTTTCAAGAAAATGAATCTCAGCGTAGTGTGACTCTGCGATGAATCAAGAGCAGGTCAGCGATGTCAAGCTTTTTCATCTCTTCAAGGAGCTCTTCGTAATCCATGGATGGCGAAGCATGAACGGGGCTGTTTAGGTCATCCATCGGTTCTCTCTACGAGATGCATTAAGAACCTAGTCGGAAGGTAACGGTTTGTAAACAGTCAAATGTTGCGATTCCGTCTCGTGATTCGTCTTCGAGGCTGAATCGCATCCAAGCCAGTGCTCAGGCGCTCTTGATGCAGCCGCCTTCATTCATGGCCTTAGGGCGGTTCCGCATGGTGTATCGCTGAGCCCGACGCTGGGAGCTACCGCAGGGATAAAGCATTTTTGGTTCGCTCACAGACCCCATAGGTCAGAAGTGGCGATTGCTCTTCTGAGTGTCGTTGCAGGGCTAAAACCCAAAACACAACCATCCCCAGACGTGCCCTCACGCGTTGGTCACTTGTCGAAGCCTTGGAGACAGGACGATTTTCTCTGGAATGGTTGTTTTGAATGCGTGGTCTCAATCGATGCGGGATGTTTATCACACCTGATCCAGGGGCTGTGTGTCGAATTTGGACCTGGCCTCAATCATCCGCAAGGTTTTGTCTCAACAAGGCTGCGATGCCTTTGATTGGCCATGTTTCTGGGTGGCTTGCTTTAGCAGATTGAACAGTAAAAGTATTCATTCAGCGTTCTCTCTCTACAACCTGTTGTGACATGAGTCTTCCACTGGAATCCACTTTGTTGGTATTGCTGTTTCTGTCATTCACGATGTCCTATTTCGTGGAGCCTGCGTTATTGACGATTTATCGCTTAGAGTTTTCTAGTGATTGGCAAATTACTCTGTTGCCGATGCATTGGCTTTTCTTGGTGAAGTAGGATGGAGTTGTAAGCAGGTTAATGATGAAGTCGATACCTATTATTTTGCTTTCCTTTTGTCTGGCAAGCTGTAATTATCGATCTGAGCAGAAGGCAATGCAGGCTTGTGATGAGTGGAGAGTCAAGCAAGATGTAGTCACAATTCCTAGTTTCAGAGATGAGCAGCCGTTCAAGCTTGTCGATAGATCAAAAGAGCTAAAGCTCGCTTTGCTCGAGATAGATAAGGAAGACTTAAGTGCCTATAGAGATGCTGAAAGATTTCGAGCAGAAACAAGAGCATTTCAGATTGATTTCTATGAAGAGCTCTTGGAAGAGGATCGAATCGGTCGTGAAATGATTGATCATATAGTGACTGCTCGTTGGTGCAGGCAAGACAGCATTGCCAACCAAATCCTCGGTTATGAAAATAATCTAGTGATTAACAAAGCTTGGCGAAATCAGCAAGGAGCAAAAGGTAAGGGTTTGCTTGTCAAGCGTTTCCGCTATTGATGATAGAACTAGTCCATGGCCAGAATAGCCCAAAAACTAGACCGAGGAGAGATTTCCGAATGCTTGTTTTATCGTTTTAATTGGTCATTCAAATTGTCTTGAAGTTTGTCGGTCAGCAGCGCAAGTATTAAACCAAGTGCTAATCCTATTATGTTTGCAACGAAATCAATCCAATCGCTATAGCGATTCATATAAGGTTGAATTATTTCGATTAGTCCGCTGTAAAGAGTAAAGAAGAGGATCGTGTATCTCCACCCTGCTGGCCTCCTCAATGATGCAGGATAGGCCAGTGCTGCATAAGCGATCAGGTGATGTGTCTTGTCTGAGCCGGGGGTGTTAGGCAGTTCTTCCAGTGGTACTAGCGATAGAACTGTTATGCCAGAAAAAATGATGATGCTTATGGGTAGCCAGTAGTTTTTGACACGATTAATTGCGCGAATTCTCATCGTTTTTTATTTCTACTTCGCTTTGAATGCATCAATTGAAGGCATTGCCTCGTTTTGTTCGCCGGGGCTTGTTCTCATCCCTTGAGCGATTGCTAGCAGACCTATGAGAACACCTAGAGACAAAGCTGCCAGTAACAGTCTGTTTGTGGTCATTGGCCTGAAATTTGTTCAATCAGCCTAGTCGTTTGCTTGGTAGTCTTGCTGAGCTGCCCATGTCTGTTATGAGCCAGTTATTTGCGGAAATTGCCAGAGTTGCAGGTCTTGCCGTTTGTTTGCAGTTGTATGGGCTGGTCCATACTCTTGCTGCTAACTATGGTACTGATGAAAACAAAGCGAAAAAGATTGAGAGGGATGGCTTCTTTTCGTCTCATACTTGGAAAGTTGCCTTGGGAGGCGCGGTTTTCTTTTGGGTTTTGATCTTCAATTGGGGTAAAACTTGCCTAAAAACTTAGATTTTCCGTAACCATCGATGAGTGATCTGATGCCTTTGAACCTTTCGTTCTTTCTCGTCGTGAACTTTTTTTCAGTCATTAGTACTCTAGTCTTTGCAACTACATCGGTGCTGGTGTGAGTTGTTGAGTTGGGTTGAGACCATCATTCCGATGGATTCCCCCTCGCTGTTCTGAACGGTTATGAACCCACATCAACCTTTCAGGTACTCCTCTGGGTGCTTGGCTCCCCCTTTTGAGTAGCCCCCTCAGATAAGCCAACTTGTTTCATCTCTGGATGGAATTTGGAATAATGCTTTTGAGTTCTCAGCAAATTTGTACCAGTCAGCCACATGCTCTGCATAACCATGCCAGACATTGTCTTCGACGCGCAGACTGAAGATCACTTCATCTGACTGAGATGCGATTTTCAGTCTTATCCCTCCATTTCGACGGATAATCCATTCTCCATCCTCATTCTCTGGGTCAATAAGGACATCGTGCTCTTCATTGGTGATGAACTGCGTCTTCAATTTGTGCCTTCTTCCTGCCTTCTCCTGCGTTTTCGGCCCAAAGTGCTACGAGGATTTCATGGATACTTTGCGGAAGCAGAATCAACGGGGCTGTGACACATCCTACGTCGGAGGCTATGTTTCTCTTTACCAATCATTGACTTTGTTGTGCAATCTAAGAACGGATAAGTCGATTTCGGAGATTGATTTTCTACGGTATTCAGAAGATGTTATTGAAGTCTTGGGCTCTAAGGAGTCCTCAAATATTCAAGCTGCGCTTTTTACGCACAAGAGCCTTGTAAGGCACAGTGTATACAGTTGCCAATGAAGCGCTAGGGCTTTGAGCTTGATCAAAAAAGCTACAATTTTTTTTCAGAATGCTGATTGGAAATCTGATCAAAGCCTTTGATTTAGTAGCTCTGGGGACTCGTATTATTGCTGCTTTTAAGCAGGCCAAAGTATCCATTGTAATGGGATTAAAACCTTGCATCTGGTGGGGCAAGGTTATTGATTGTTGTTAGGAATGCGAGTTTTCATCCTCAGTGTCATAACAGTTCCGATGATGTTTCAGAAGCGCAGCTGAATACCAAAGCCTGCGGGTTCTCGATAGACGTTCCCATACCTGAGTCCATAAGCAGGAATCACCCGTGGGTATCGATTGACCTCGTGTCGATATTGCCGACGTTCGCGCTGGTAGTTACGAGTTTCACGGCGGATTTCTTTGCGTAGCTGCTTCAGCTCATACAGTTCTTGTCCGTAGCTTCTCGCTTCAGCAGCTGGAGCGAAAGCACAGGTTGTAGCGCCAATGAGTCCAGCACAAAGAACAGCTGTGGTTGCTTTGTATGTGTTGTTAAGAGCAGTCATCGTTTTAAGGAGTGAATGTTTGGGGGTGTTACCCCTCGGCTCCTTCAAGATCACAGCCCTGCCGGTGAACCCCACTACACAGCTCTGGTGTAGATCCCAAATGGTTCTGGTGAGCTTCTGGTGAACCGCTTAGAGCCCAGTTAAAGCCTGGAAGTGAAACACCACAGCCAATAAAAAACCCCGCTCATGGCGGGGCGTGTTGCCATCAAAAAGCCCCCGCCAAAGCAGGGGCCGTGAGTTATTTGAGCGATGTTGCTGTGATTCAGAAATTATTAATGAGAGGCTTATCCATCTGCAAAGTATTCAGAGGACCTGCAGCAACGAATGGGTCCATACCACTGTCCATAGGGGTCGATGTGCCAGAGGCGAGTCCAGTGATCGTGGCAGATTCTGCAAATGGTGCATCGGCTGGGGTCAACACAATAGGACTGTTTAGATGATTGTTGGTTTCAAAGCCAGATGTACTTGCGTTAACACTTAAGTGTCCATTGATGATCCCATCATCGTGATGCTTTGGAAACGAACTAACGTTGCCTACATCAGTGTTAGCGCCAGCCCCCCCAGTAATTGGATCAACCATCGTTGAGTTATCACCAGATGTGGAGGGAGTCATCATGTCAGCATCAGATTGGTTTTGTGGACTAACGATTGGGTCAACCTTTTTAACCTCTGCTTCTGCCTTAGATGGATTAAGCTCCGGCTTAATAATTTTGTTCTCTTTGTCGATAACCGTTGGATCTCCCATGATATTTACATAGCCAACGATTACTTTCTTGCTGCTGCCTTTGACGAGACTAATCTCTCCTTTTGTTCTATCATTAGACACTTTGTAACCTTTAGCTCGGTATGAATCTAAGCCATTAATTTCCACTGTGTTTCTTCCGCCTCGGCCATCGATTACTACTTTCTGGATCGAGTCAACTGTATTAGAGGTTCCCTTATTAGCATCAAAGTCAACGATGATTTTTTCATCTCCGTTTGATCCTGTAAATGTGGAGCCTTCTTTGAACATGATCGTCCTGGTGACTTGACTATTGGTTGTTCGAGTCGGATCAGTTGTTGAGTATTCCACTGCAGGCGCTAGCCCTGTAAAATCGATATTGGCCTTTTTCTCGAAAACGAATTTTTCTACTCCTGTGATCTCGTCATCCATGGTGACTTTTTCGTTCTCTACATTTGGATTTACAAATTTGACAGTTACTTTCTCATTCTCAACGCTTGCTTTTAGTGCTTTGTCGATATTGGCATAGCTGACCGTGTCAATTCCTTCGCCCCCTTTGACAATATCTTTTCCGAGCCCAGGTTGGATGTAGTCATTCCCTCGACCTGCATTGATCGTGCTGCGCCCTCTATCGCCGTGAATAACATCATCGCCTTCAAAGGTGTTTACTTTAAAGTCTGTCTTGATAGTAAGTCCTGATCCGTAATCCCGCTCGATTGCAACTCGATCATTACTGTTTCCGGTAAGCGGTTTTTGGGCCTCATTTTTGAATACAAGCCATTTTGACTGAGTTCCTATTCTTACAGAGATTAATCTACTGCCGTTTACTGTTTGACGCTTGAATTGGATAAAGCTATTAATATAAGCATCCTGGTTTATGATATTTGTCATCTTTGATGTCTGTTCCCTTGTTAGCTCAAGGAGTGCAAACTGCTTGGCCTTATTGTCTGCTGTTCTATTGGCAAAGTCTCTATTATTAATTGATATAATAGCCCGTCCATTGGTTACCGTTTCCCATTTCAGTAATGGGTCGAGTCCTGGTTGAAATTCCATCGTGTGAGTACCAAGAGTAAATTTATTGTATTTTGTTCGTGTAATCTTATTTGTGATCTGAATGGCGTTTATTGTTAGACCCTCTTTAAAACTTGCCTCTATTTGCCTGTGTTCTGTGATGGTCTGCTCTCTCTCTTTGAGCTCTTTTTCGATACGCTTTGATTCTGCAAGATCACTCGCACGCGCTTTCCATAGGGCAAAGATTGCACCTGCTGGGCCTGTTTTGGCTCCAGCTGCACCTAATCCACTGATTAGTGCTGTACCCCAAGTCTCCAAAAAGCCTTTTTTGCTATTTCGAATCGCCTCCTCTGTCTTCACGGAATACACTTTCTGCATTATCCCTGAAATCCCATCTCTCCATTTCTCCCAGTTTTGGATTTCTGGTGTAACAGTATTTGCGCTATTATTCTGCATCCCTGAAAAGATGACATGCGACTTGTTTGGGTCAAGTTCAATGGTTTGACCAACAATGTTCGCTTCATTCTCTTTAACTACAAAAGAATTCGATCTAACCGTGATGCTTGTGGGCTCTTTCTCGGGTGCTTGGGAAAATGTACCTGAATTCGTGAATGCATTGCTTCGGTCAACGGGGGAAAATGTAGCTGTGTGATCAGTATATTGCCATTTAACATCGTGAACAGTATTATATGCGCCTGCTTCAACAGTTTGTCGCTGCTGGTCAGGGGTTGTGTGGTTGTCAGACTGGCGGTAATTATCGATTTTTACATCAATATATCTGCTGTGGATGTTCTTTGTTTTTCCTGCTGAACTAGACGACTGTGCTTCGTTTCCAAGGGCATCAGTCGACCTTATCGTCACTGAATTTTTATCATTCTTGGCGGCTAATGACGACATGAATGCGCCTTGTGCCGCCCCGCGTCCCCCTTTGTTTGATTCGGAAGTACCGCCCCATTCTCTTGTGTTGGCATCATCAATCTTGCCGCTACCTTGTGCTGCCTGGCCTCCGCCATAGCCAGCCTTCGAGCCTTGTCCTGGTTTTCCCCCCTTCAGCCTCCCATCCCCTGGACTCCAGCGATAGCCTTCCAACCTTCCAGCGCCAGCGCCAGCTTCAGGTCCAATGCCGCCCTCTCCAGCTCCCATGATGAGGCCACCCCTCCTCCAAACTCCAGCCTCCCAAAAACCTGGACTGACCCCATCTTTACTGGTATTCCCGAAAGCAAATGTGCCGAAAATACGTCGGTTCCCAAAACTATGATTGCGATCATTGATTCCACCACCCCTTCGACCAGGACCGCCTCGCTCGGGATCAACGTACTTCCAAAGATACGGTTCCACTCCCCACTGTTTAACATAATAGCCATCTCTTCCTTTAGAGGCAATGTCTGCTCCATTCCCGCCTTCGACTTTGTTTCCTTGGAAGACGCTATTGCTCCAAGTTAAGTGACCGTTGTAATGAAGGATTCCCGCTCCTGCCCCGTATCCGCCGCCGCCACCGCCATTTTTTGCAGCATCTTGCCCTTTTGCGGTTGTATTGAATACATTAATATTTGAGGCGTCAACATTTAGATCTGGTTGTTTGTTGACATCGTGTTTGTTAGCGTATTTGTATTCACCAATCGTGAAGGCTGAGCCATTGCTTGTGCGCTTGATCGAGATATTTTTTGAGTCATAAGTGTTGATTTTGATGTCGCCATGTGTGAGTTTGTATCCATTCTTGCTTTGAATTGTCATGCTTTCATTGAAGCGAATCTCGGAGGCAATATTTTTTACTCCTAGTTGATTGGCTCTCTCGACGGCCCATCCCAACGATCCTTCGCGTTTGTCTCCAGCATTATTGTTTACTGTAATGACATGTCTTTGCTGCAGTTTGACCGTTTGAGTCACGCTCTGATTCGTTGACTTATCAGTTGCTTTGACTTCGAATTCATAGACTTTTTGCCCGTCCGCATTGTCTCCTTTAAATTCTGCCTGGCCATTGCTATCAATCTTAAATAGTGCTTTGTCTTTTCCTTCGATGGAGTATTCAGTGTTGCGATTCGCTTTCCATTGGCCAACAATTTTGTTCGTGCTATTGATCAGGCCATCGCTTTCCAGCATGATTTCAGATGAACCTTGCTGTTGATTGGCAGGACTTTTGAGCGATAGTGCGCTCGAGCTTTCAAAGCCATCACCATTGAGGTCAGCCTTGTGTTCGCCTTCCCTTGCGTAGATCTCACTGGTACTTAGCTGTTGAGCTTCTCCGCTTTGAGTCCAGGTTTTTTGGTTTTTGTCGATGCTGTATTTGGTTTCGCGGAAGGCTCCTGTGTCAGCGTTTTGCCAGATCACACTTCCGTTTTCGCCTACTTGCTCGGCGCTGATCATGTGCCATTTCTGATCCACGCCTTCGCTGGCTTTGCCGTCTTGACCGTGAATGGCAAAGCTGGTCTTGCCTTGCTTGGCCACCATCGTTTGGTCGCCGGTTTGCTCCAGCAGTTCGGTTTGGCCGGCTGTATCAATTTGTAGCTTGGTGTATGTAACGCTCATTGTTCTTGTGTTGGTGTGGGATTTCTCCCGGACACCTGCACCATGTCCGATGCGTTTGTGAGTTTCTGGTTGAAACCTGGTGCAGCCATTGAGCAGTTCTGGTGGAGTCCTGGTGAAAGGATCTGAGCCAGTTTTGACTGGGTTCAGATCACGCAGAATTCAGTGTCACGGATGCTTTCGTGCAATCAAACCCCCTTCACTGGGCGGGTCCGCATACCGTGTATATAGGAAGGGTTCAGGCACCTGAAGTCCGATAGGTGTCGCGCATGCTTGCGATCAATGCTGCTATGTAAATACGCCAGACAACACCACTGTTCTGTCATCCCATTGACATCTTCGATGCATGATCGTTTGTGATTGTGGCTCCACGGAGATATGCCCACATTTGAGCGTTGAAAGGAACACCGCTATGAGGTCGTGTCAGCGCTTCGTTTGTAGAAAGCTAAAGGCCACCGCGATTGAGGCATGGATGACCATGCAGAAATCAAGTGGCTGAAAGCGATGCCTGCCGAGGTAGTGGGCGATACTGCTTTGGCCTTGAGCCAAGTCATAAAAAAGTCGCCGCTTCAGCGGCGACTTGATTTCAAAGGCTGGACAATCCCCATCACCCGGCCGATAAGAAAAGATTAGTCAGACTTTCAGTGAATTTTGTATCTAGGTGTACAAAGTCATATTTGGCATGCATGGGACACCATATGCAGCGTTGACGCGAACGGCTAAAGACAGCAAACTAAACTCCCCATCACCCGGACCCGACCAAGGCACTATGCCTGGTGTGGGTCTTTTTTATTGGCCGATATGACCAGAGTCAGGCAGGGGTGGATGGTGCAACGGCTCTGCTTTGTTGGTGGCAGTGGCGTGGCTGTGGTCACTGCCACGGCTGATTGGCTCAGCCCACCATCCGAGCACTAATCATCAGATCCGTAAATTTCGCAGATTGGTCAAGTGCCAAAAAGACTTGCCAACCGCATATAGCTCCGCCAACGACAACCCGACGTCAGATGGACAGTGGGTGGTGCTGACACCTATCGGTGGGACCGGCCTAGTCCATCTGTTCCTCAGTCCCGCAGGCGCATGCTTCGGCACAACGCCATCGTGGCATGGAACAAAATGCAGAAGATCGGCTGGTGGCGGTGTCATTCGCTTATGTGCTGACCCGGATCGAACGGGGTCAGCCGATCAAAGTTCCTAAAACCGAACTTCGAAGGACGGTTGGCTCACTTTCAGGCGACACCCATCGCATATAGACCAAAGGCATCGCTCTAGGAGTCACTCATGAATGCGATTTTCGTCAGATGCCAATGCTTTGACCCCGACTGTCAGTGCAGAGTCGAGGTCACAAAAGCTGTGATGCGCAACGGCAAAGCTTTCTGCTCTGATGGATGCGCCGATGGGCATGGCTGTGGTTGCAATCGGGGGCTTTGCCCAAACGCACCGATTCTCTGATCCCGTAAAGAGCTAATGCCGTGGACTGAATGCCGCAAGTTGCCCCGGATTGAACGGCGTCAAATGTCGATCAGCTCAACGCAAGCGACACCAAGGTGGCGATCAGGTCAGCGACAACACCAAACGATGCGGCCCAAGGGTTCAACATCAAGATGTGGACGCGTGCGGAACAGGATGCGCGCGATCACGTGACGATGAGTCCGTCAACAACTCCTGCCGGATAAGTCGTCATGACTTCGAAGAACGATGCCGCACCCAGAAGACCGCCAACAGCAGAACCGATAACAACACGATTAAGACCTTTCATTGGTTGATTCCGTCTGATGCCACCGTCGCTGAAAGGGTGGTCAAGGTAAATTCACAGAACGGGTGAAAGACCCTGTCAGCAAGATCACAGCCCTGCTTGAGGCAGGTCATCGATTCAGACGCTGAACAAGGAGATGGTGTGTCCATCGAGAGGGAACAACCCTCCACCGCTTTCAAATCCATGCCTCACATCACGACCTACGGCGGTTCTTACTTTTCAGCTCAATCTGAAAAGGACAGCTTCGGAAGCTTCGAGCCACGGCAAGCGAAGTTGCAGGAAGCTTTCACGAATGATCAGCTGATCGGTGTCAAAGGTGGGCAAGAGGGGGAAGAGTTCAGTTTTACGCCGGTCGACACCAGCACCTTTGAAGACCGAATGCCTCTGGACTTTGATTCAAGCGCAGTGGTTCGTCCTTTCCAGTGCACAAGTGCATCGACATCTCCGGCAGAAGCGAGAGTAAAGGCATTGTTCATCTTCAGTACCGCGTCGACTCCGCTGGTGGATAGCTGCTGGTATCTCCCACGCGGAGCAGCGTTTTCCTCAGCTGAGTTGATGTTCTCGTTTTCGCGTAACTGGCATTAGAGGCCCCTCTTCTTGATTTCCACTTCAAGTTGAAACTCGGCCTGCGTGGTGATGGTTTGAGTAGTTGCTTTAAAGCATTTTATGAGTGAAATAGAGGAATTATGGTTTTCAATGCGCCCACAGTAAGTAATTGTCATTTTGTTCTTGCTTTTATGTCGAGATCTCTGAGTTGTCTCAATCAAGGCAAGTTCTAATGTTGTCAGGTTGAAGTTGCCAGGCTTACTGCGCGACCCAAGGTCAGTCCTAGAACATTTAGCTTTACTATTGCATGAAATAAATGTATTGACTTTGCAAGTTTGGTATTAAAGCTTGCGTAGCTAGGTTGGTATTTGAAGAATGTATCAATAGAAAGATAGAAGTAATTCAGTATTGACCTAGGCGCTTTGAATGTGATTGGCTCTGTCTCCGAATTGCTGTTAATGGAGTGTTGGTAGTTTATTCGCCAGTACCACCAAGCAAATGAGACAACAACGATGGGCAGGAATAATAGTAATTCTGCTAGAAGCAGCTTAGGGTCCTTGATCGGAGCTATCAGGAGAAGATTGATAGATATAAGCTCGATAATCCAGCAGATTGATAGAAAGGCGGCAAGAATATCTTTTCCCAGTCGATTGCTTTGCCCAATCAGCCCAAGAATTACCAGACCAGCTGTTGTCAGAAGAAACAGGCTATTCAATGGATGACCAAGGGATGTGAGGCTTTTTAAAAATGAATTGACGTTTATCAGTAATTGCTTAATGAGTCCATCTTCTATTTCTGCTAGGGAAAGTGTTCTGTCGAATGCGAACGAAAATAGGTATGAGATCATCAAAAAATAAACCTCTCTTGGCCTGGAAAGGTATTTTGCTGATGTGTTGATATCAACCAAGACTAGGCATGCAGGTTATCCATCCTAGCAAAATAGTGTGACATAGTCACGTCCACCAGAGACGCCTTCTGGTTCCTCTTTGCTGAGCTGACGGGTCTTGTCAGCGGTGAATTCATGGCCGTATTCTTTGGCAATGCTGACTACTTTTTCAGAAGACTTTGCTGCTTTTAGTTTATCTTGAAGGCTGCTATCACTTTTACTTTTTCGAGGAATGCTTTCAGTTGTTTGAGGGCTATGGGTATCAGGCCTGTTCAGCAGTTATAGCAACGGTCTGCTGCAGTTCCTTTAGCTAATGATTGCTGCACTCAACCGTGCCAGGTGTTGAAGGTTGAGTTGTGGCAACGGTGCTACCAGACGTCAGGGCAAAGCAATGCTTTTAGTTTTTTGTATTCCATCAATTTTTCTTGGCCAGATTCAACGCTGAGGAATTCACCGTTGGTCACCATGCCTTCTGCAATAACTCGTGTCGCGGTGGGACTGAACACAGAAAGCCCCATGTCTTGATTGACCCGTCTATCCCTTATGCACATGTCTTTCACGTATTCGATCTCGTAATCATCATACTGATCGAGCAAAAAATCTTTATATTCGCTTGCTATGACTAAGTCTCGGATAGGCAACCGAGAACGATAAGCGAGAGAAATTTCATTGCCACATTAAGCATGATTCGCTTTGTCGAGACATTTTCATTCTCCTTTCGCTGAGAGTAGCAATGCCAAGCTTTGAAGAACATTTCATTGACCACGGTAGATCTGGCTTTAAGTATGCGTTATCGCAGAGCTGAGCTGAAGCAAAGGATCGGACTGCTGCCTGCTGCCGACCAAGGCTCCGCATCGAGACAGCTCCAGCATGTTTGCACTAGTCGCTTGGATTGTCGGATATGTCTTATTTAAATACACCCCCGCAAGAATCATCTTTAATGTCTTCATAGGCTTCTGACATTAAGCCTGAATACTGACTTATGTCTTTGTCGTTCAGTGATGCTTGATACATTTCCGCCATCTTATTCCTTGCAGTTTCTGCTTTAATAGATCCTTTATTGGCCAGGTCGCAAAGCACCTGTGCGCTCCCATATAAAACACCGATATAGTAAGTGGCGTATTGTTCGCCATTCTCTGCTTGTGAAGGCATGGCAGATGCAAGGATGGCAACCGTCAAAAGAATTGCTTTCATTGATTTCGTATCTTTCTATATTTATAGCAACGCCTATTACAACTTGCCTGCTCTTTAAAGAGATGATCATTCGGTAACCATAGGTGCTATTTGATTTGTCAGGCAATCGCTAATAGAATTAATACCAATGCGTTGACCTGACTATGGCTACAGGGATGACTGTGTATGAAGTGCGAATACCTACCCGGCGATAGGCAGGACAAAGACTTGTAAATGGGCTCAGTCCTTCCCTGCGTAGGAGCTGCTCGTGATCCAGCTATTCATAACCTTTTCCAGATCGCTGACGTTGATTCAAGGGTGATCCGCTGGGTGAGCGCCGATCTGGTGACGCACATCCTGCCGAGGGATCCAGGGCAATAAAAACCCCGCACGTGGCGGGGTT